>NYTZ01000148.1 GCA_002683735.1 Flavobacteriales bacterium | reverse complement strand
CTAGGCCGGGCCTCACATGTGCCGGGCCTCACATGTGCTCCTGCGGAACGTGCCAGGCCTCCGCGCCGGGCTCCGCCGCCGGGCCCCAGCCGCCGGCGCGGCCCGGAGGCGAGAGCCGCGCCGCGCCCGCGGCGCCGGGTCTCCCGGGCGCCGCCGCCGGCCAGGGCTCCGGCCAGGGCAGCGAGGCCTGCATCGGCGGCCGTATGCCGGCAGAGGGCGCCTGCACCATGTGGACAGTGTTGACGATAGTGGACCACAGGCCGATCCTGCTCAGATAGGCCTCCCACGCGGCGCCCTCGAGCTCCGGCAGCGCGTCGGGCCAGGAGCGGCAGATCGGGCTCGCGCCGCCGAGGCCCTCCTGGGGCAGCACGACCGCGCCCGCCGGCAGCGCCTCGTAGCGCGCGCAGACGAAGAAGCGGTAGAACCTGCCCGGCCGCAGGCCCTCCACGGTCCACTGCAGCCGCGTGGAGGAGGGGTCCTGCTGCGAGAGGTAGCCCATGGGTGTGAACAGGCGCGCCTGCAGGCCCGCGCCGCCGGCCGCCCCCCTCTCCTGCTCCGCCACCCGCCGCAGGCGCGCCAGGACCCCCAAGTCCTCGGACTCCTCGCTCGCCCAGGACATGGCTGAGATGCGGTACTCGAGGCCGCAGAGCTCGGAGGAGTGGCGGCGGAAGGGGCGCCACTCGAGCGTGGCCGACTCCCCGCGCGGGTCGCAGGAAATCTGGAGCACGTCGCCAGGGGTCGGGACCGGCGGCCCCACGCCCACGGTGACCGGCTCCGACGCCGGCGACCACTCGGTGCAGCGGTCCGCGTCCCCCACGCGGACGGAGAGGCGCACGACGTCCCCGAGACGAGCCTCGGGGAGTTCGCTCACGATGTCCGCCGACAGGCTCGCAGGGTCCTCGAGCACCTTGGCCAGGGGCTGCCAGTCCATGTGCGGGTCTAAGGGCCCTCTCCCCCTGAGCAATCTGTACTGGTACCAGGCGCCGGGGACCGGATGGCCAGCACCGTCGCGGAGGGCGGCGCAAGCCCTCCACCTGGCGCACAGGATGATGCCCGTGGCATCGGAGGCGATGACCTCCAAGCTCGGGGGCGCAGGCACGCGCAAGGTGCGTTGTCGCGGCTCCAGGGGGCGGGAGGAGATCTCAGCCGTCCACTGCGCCTTGCCCAGCGCGTGGGGTATGTCCGCCCACCGCGCCGAGAGGTGGAAGACGTACTCAGATGCCTCATCGAGGTCGTCCACATGGTGTGAGAGGACTCCCTGCACCCGCCGATCACACGTCTTCTCGCACAACATGTGACTGGTTGTCCTTTCTGTCGAATCATTGCCTCGCGGATCGTTTTCGTTCTGGGGTAGTCTCCTCTCCACTCGCAAGCGGTATACAATGTGCTCCACCACTTTGTCGAGGTGCTGCGATGGGGCGCCATGTCCCCAATCCACCCGGAAGTGGGACCACTCGAGCGCCACAGCGCGATCGGTGAGCTGCTGGAGACGGAGGTGCAGGCCTGCCTCCGACTTGTCCTCCTGCGGTGGCAGCAGTGTCGGTACCTGTGTTGAGACTGCCTCTGAGGGCGTTGACCAGGCAGTCCACCGGCCATGGACGTCCGCGCAGCGGACTGCGAAGACGTACGCTGATCCAGAAAGCAGCGGGAGGGCAACGGCATGTACCGGCATGCTGACCTTCACCAACTGCGAATGCAGGTCGTACGCGGTGCCGATGTCCACGGGAACGCACTCAACCCAGTTGCTTTGCCTGTCCGCCGCAACACAACTTCGAACCTGGTATTTGGCGAGCTGGGCAGCCTGCTGCTCTACCTGCACAAACTCGCTGCAACTCTCGCCCCACCTCTCATAGGTGCCAGCACCAAGAAAGCCCCGAACTGGCCACTCAAGGCAGACAGCCATGTCGAGGTGGCCTTCTTGCTGCGAGTATGATTGCGCGCTCAGTTCTGCACGGACCACGCCCGTCGAGATGGGTGCGAGGCGAGGACCCAGGGGCGCCGAAAGCAGCGCGGGCCCCCATCCTCCGCACGGCGCTCGCGCGCGCACGCTGAGGTGGTAGGTCTTCTGGGGCTCCAACTGCACCTCGGCCTCCAACCACCCGTGGTCCATGTCGAGACGGGGCAGCTCGGCAAAGAGCAGTGGGCCCCGACAGTGGACCACCACGCTGGCCTTCTCGGAAGCCCCCTCCTCCCGGGCGGCCACCTCGTAGTCTCCGATGACACAACCGGCGCTCGCATCCTCCCCGCTGAGTAGCAGCGGGGCCTCGGCAGCCTCTGACCTAGCGGGCACTGCGAACGGACGCCACGTGACGCGCGCGAGAGTGGCCGAGCCAAGGACGCGCAGATCCCCAGACTCGACACCTCCGCCCGCGGCGGGGGGCGGCAGCTCCAGGCGGAGCGGAGCTGTTCGTGGGGACCACGGCGACCATCTCCCCTGCGTGTCACAGAGCCGCAAGGAGAATGAATAGCGCCCTCCATACTTCAACTGTTCCTGACCCAACACATGCACTGCCGTGTCCGGATCGCCATGGGGCAAGTCTGTGTGAGGCAGAGCATGCCACTGTTGAACCGCCAATGGCAACGCAGGCGCATCCGCACCCTGAAAGCGCAATTGGTAGCGAGCCAAAGAGACAGCTGTTGCTTGCGGCGGGTGCCGTGGCCACTTTAACTGTGCCGCAAGTCCTGCTCCGCCACAACCCAGCACTAGGGCAACTCCAAGGCCACGCGACTCGTCGACCTTGCTACCTACACCGAGATGTCGCAACTGCGCAACCTCTGGCAACCAGACCTCAACGTCTACCCAGGCTGACGGTTCAGACTCAGAAGTACCCCGGCGGACTCGGAACTGGCAAACTTCCGCGCCCAGAGCCGTACTCGGCACTTGGAGACGGCCGTCAGGAACACTTCTTACGAGATCTGGGTGCAACGAAAGCCAATCGCCGGTGGGTACCACTGTTGGGTTCACAGATGGCGCAGCTCGGTAGACGCAACCCACCCGGTAGTCCACGATCAGAGGCTGTCCCATTGTGCCCGTTGAGTTGACCTCGTGGGGCAAGTCGAGCTCGAGGCAGCGCTCCGAGGAATCCGCAAGGTCCGTGGCACAGATCGCTGGGGCGGGCCACCTTAGGGGTGTAGGTTGGTAGAGCTCCTCCGTAAATGCTGACGACGAACACTCACCTGTGGACTGAATCTCTGGCACCCGCGATCCGTCACCGAAGGTGTAGCGTCCTCTGACGCAAATATAATGAAGCCGCCCTGGCTGGAGCGCATCGCCCGGGAGACTCAACGAGGGCAGCTCGCCAGCCTCGACCTCAGCGAAGCTCTGTCGGAACCTCTCCTGGAATACCTCCCGGGCTTTGGGAAGCTGATCCTCGCCAGCGCGGTAGAGGTGGTACTGATCGAGGGCGTTCGCGCACCCCGCATCGACGGCGAGCACCGCAAGCGTGTACTCCACAGCCAGCACCTGATGCCACCTCGCCGCGGTGCAGGCCGCCGGGCCGAAGGGCTGCCAGGTGGCCCGGAGCTCCCGGACCGCGTGCGGCAAACCCCGGGGCAGCGAGCCGCCCCTGGGGCCCCAGAGCTCCTCGGACACCAGCACGGGACCCCTCGGGGTCGGCGGGTGCAGCGCTATGTCCACCGGATTGCTCGCGTCCTGCGACCACGCGCTCCACTCCCCCGAGTTGGGATCGCCGACACGAACGGCAAAGTGAATGGAGCCTTTGACCCTTTGGAACAAGCCTTCGAGCGCGCTCCTGCTGAGCTCGACATCCACGGCGGCAGTCTCACCCTCCCTGTCCACTGCAAAACAGCCGACGCCTTCACCGACTGCGTTTGCGCCCAGCAGTCCTGGCGGCAATAATATCTTGTCGCTGCCAACGAGCATTGAGCAGCAGAGCTGGTAGCAGAGGATTGGAGGCAAAGGGTACGCGACGGGCGCGATGCCGATCTGCCAACGCAAGCGAACAGTAAATCCATGCGGCTGCTGCGTCTGCGATGTGGTCTCTATGGTCACCTGGCCCTGTGGAGCAAGAGCCACTTCTGCAGAGAGGCTGCCCGTCAGAATGGAGAGGCGCAATGCGCGGCTCGGTAAAGGCTCTAGGGTCTCAATCCGAGCCGACGCCGCAAGAGCAACTGCAGGCGGCATCCGGGCATACCAACACTCAACAGCAAAGAGATACCGCCTGCTGGGCACAAGCGACTGCACCACATAGGTCATTGGTGCCCGTGGGTCAGTAGTTTCTGACGAGACGATGTCAGCCATCTTCCAGGCCACAACTTTTCCACCACTTTCTGGGCGATCACACTTTTTGTCCGGCAATTCCAAAACCATCACGCGATACTCGAGCGCGTGCAGGTCTCGCTCCGTCGAGACAAATGGAAACCAAGACAAAGTCACGCTGTCCGGACGGGGGTCCAGAAGCCGCAACTCATCACCTGCTGCTGGTTGTGGTGGCTGGAGGCCGACTGTCACAAGCGCTCCCGGTGACCAGCTTGACCAACTGAGCGCATTGCCGTGCCGCATTTGAACTTCAAGTGCAACGCCTGCCTGTGAGAACCATTCCTGCCCCTGCACGGACCACTCATATCTGGCTGCGTCTCCAAGCTCTTCATCGTCAGCACCCACCTGGAATGCACTGATCGGCTGGTGTGCCAGCTCTGACCATGTACCCAGGACATCGCCCTCGAAGAGCACCGGCCGCAACCTGGCCTGGAAGCGGGTAGCGCGTGGGCCAGTGCCGCTGAGAAAATCGCGCTGTACGGTGTATCCCACGGGGCCTAAGATTGCAGGGGCCCCCTCCCCGAGGAAGTTGTCCCAACGTGCCATCCACGCCACGTCCACTCTGAGGCCATCCTCGTCACCTGCGTTGAACCTGACCTGCAAGGCCTCGGGTGGAGGCGGAGGCAGGGGGTGGAACCAAGCCGATGGAGGGGAAGCACTGCCCCAATGTTGCATGGTCACCACGCGGATCTGCACCGCATAGCTTCCTCGCAGCACCTCTCCCTGGAGTAGTCGGACATTGTTGGAGGTAGTGCCATCCGTGAGCTGGGCCTCCGCGTAATCAGAAGGCTTCAGGACACTCCAGACTGACACGTTCAAACGTGGCCCTTGAGGGTCAAGCACCTTCGAAGCATGGCGAGACTGAACCAACAATTGCGATGTGAGCTCTGCAGGATAGGGCCAGTGGATTGCTACGCACGGTGCCGCAAGTGGCTGGGGCCAAGCCACATCACCGATGCTGCCAATATGGTCTGCCAGGTAAGGCTGAGGCCCCGGGAGCGTTATGTCCACTGACGGGAAAGAGAAACTACTACTAACAAGTCCTTGACTGAAGTCTCTTGTGCCAACACGCGCATAGCGCGCCTCCACGGCAAAGCTGTACGTGAAGATAGGCTGCAAGTTCATCACGGACGCAGACTCCATCTCACGAGTCCCGTTGGACACGAATGCGGCCACAACTTGTGCAAGCTCAGCACTCTCCTTAGCTGAAAGACCCGATGCGGTCCCGAGAACTGGCTGCGCGAGCACCCGGTACTCAATGGTCTCAAGCTGAGTGTCACATGCTTCGAAAGGAGGCCACTCCAACCGCACAACACTCTCGCTCAGGGGGTGGAGCAACACCTTGGCATTGAAGGGTGGTTGGGGAGGAGCAAGGAATGTGCTTACGGGTGCTGAGGGCAACGACCAATCAAGCGAAGAGAACATGTTGCTGAGCCGCACGCAGAATCCGTAGTAGCGATCGGCGGTGAGGTTGCGCACCAAAAACTCATAGCCGATGCAGTTCTCGCCGGGCACATCACAGGGCTGGAGCTGCCCGCAAGGGACCTCAATCCAGCCCTGGCCCTGAACATCAACAGCGCCATCCGACTCGTCCAACATCTCCCCGTACAACACCTCCTGGAGCGGCATGCCCTTTGCCTCCTTGGGCAACTGCCACGTGACCAGGGCGTCAATCGAGCTGTCTGACACCACGATCATGGCTTGCGGCGGCCGCCGCAGGCAAGTGCCTGGCAACCCCAAGAACGGGTGTGGCAAGACGCAGGCGAAGATCGCAGAGAAAGCCGAGAGGGCCGTCAAGTCAGCCCTTGTGAACTCGGGGGCAGGTGACGACCCATGCTTTCGATTCATGAGCTTGACGACCGCCAAATTGTTGCCAGCAGAGTCGAACAGCGGCACCGCGGCGACGCATCGGATGGTGCCGCAATGAGGATAGTGCTCGTACTGCGCCCAATTCTTCCTCGACGCATCCGGCGAGGGGATCCGACAGATGCGCTGCGTACGTGCGGCCTCTGCCTCAATCTTCTTCTGGTGGAAACGTTCGACGTAGATCACCGTCTTGACTTGATCGCGCATCGTCGGGTCGTAGGCCCCAATGCTTTGGTGCCTCCCCTCGTTGAGGGAATCCAGGGAACGCACGAGGATCTTCACATCCTCGCAGGGGACCAGGGTCAACAAGGGCTCAACGAGCAACATCCAAATGTCATTGGAGGTGCGGTTCTCATAGGTCTGCAGTACCGCAACCATCAACGCCGAGATGGCACACTCGTCGCCCTCGCCGACGCCCCAACGATTGAGGACCTCTGGCAACTGGGATCCTCTGGCCCCGCGGGCTGAGCTCGGTCTGGCGAAGCTCCGAAAGCCCGGAGCTCCGGGGAATGTCGTGTGCCTGGCCTGATGCCGCTTGCCAAGCTGGGCTGGGTCAACGCTGGCCATGCTGGCGTGGCGGTCTCCACTACCACCAGCGCTCGCCATGCTGGCCGCTCTGACGGCGCTGGCCATGCTGGCCCTGGG
>NYTZ01000147.1 GCA_002683735.1 Flavobacteriales bacterium | reverse complement strand
TTCGGGGCCGCGAAGGCGTTCCGGTCGGCTGGTTTCAGGCATTGGTGATCGGCGTGGCACAGGCGGTGGCCGTGCTCCCGGGCATCAGCCGAAGCGGCGCCACCATCTCGGCTGCGTTGTTGCTCGGTGTGGACCGGGCGGAGGCGGCTCGATTCAGCTTTTTGATGGTGCTCCCGCCCATCCTCGGCGCAACAGCACTCGAAGTCAAAGACCTAATGGAAGGGACGGCCAATGTGGCCTCCGCTGTGTCGTCCACGGCTTTGTTGATCGGTGCGTTGGCCTCGTTCATCAGCGGGTGGTGGGCGTGCCGGTTTATGATTTCCCTTGTGAAGCGCAATGGATTCACCGGCTTTGCCGTTTACTGTGCTGTGGCCGGTCTGGCCGCATTGATTTTCAGCTGACCATGACCTTTCGGTTTCCCCCTTTCATTGCTGTCGCCTTGCTGGTCACGGCTTGCACGCCCAAGGTCCAATTTGACGAGCCCATGCCGCCGTCGCGTTGGAATTTGGCCAACATCCCCAAGGATTATCGGGGCACCTTTCTGGACGAGGAGGGGCAAGTGGAAACGGTCATCGGAAAGGACACCATTCGCACGGGAGAAGACGTGATGGTCAACGGGGAGGATTTCCTGCTTCGCCGCATGGCGGGCCACCTCGTGTACAGTCAGCCGGTCCCCGAAACGGGGCAATGGGAGGTCTATGTCTTGCGCAAGGAGGGCGAGGACATGGTGCTCGGCGCATTTAAGGACAATGATGCTTTCCTCCGCCGCATGGCGACCCTTCTCGAAGTGGACCCCGAGCGTTTGAAAGCCCCCGGTAAGCCGGGGTACAAGTACACGTTGCTCCGCCCAAGCGCCAAGGAGTTCAAGACCATACTCAAAGAGCGGCTTTACGAAGAGGAGGCGCCGAAACCCCTGCCCAAAGGGGGTGTTATCAAGCCATGAGCCCCGCCACGGTGGCCCAGTTGATGCGCGTCACCAGTGCCTGGACGTAATCCGTCCGGCGGTTCTGGTAGTTCAAATAGTAGGCGTGCTCCCATACGTCGATGCCCAGTAAGGGGCGGCCTTGGGACGCGGCGGGCACGACGCCCGTCATGAGCGGATTGTCCTGGTTGGGGGTAGAGGTCACAAATAGGCGGTCCGGGTTGGAGGTGTCTTGTACGAGCCATGCCCAGCCGGACCCAAAGCGTTTGGCGGCAGAAGAAGTGAGGGCCTCCAAGGCCTTTTCCACGCTGCCAAAGGAGGCTTGGATGCGCTCTGCGAGCGGACCTGAGGGTGCAGTGTCTGCAGGTGAGTTCGCGGGCTGGAGAATCGTCCAGAACAGGGCGTGGTTGAAGTGTCCTCCGCCGTTGTTGCGAAGCCCCGTGTCTTCAGGCTTTAATTGGGCCAGAAGGTCCTCCAAGGATTGGCCTTGCATGGGATGCCCTTCTAATGCGGCGTTGAGTTTGCGCACGTAGCCGGCGTGGTGACGGCCGTGGTGGATTTCCATGGTGACGCGGTCCACGGCAGGCTCGAGCGCGTCCAATGCGAAGCCGAGTTCGGGCAAAGTGAAACCCACGGATGCAGCGGTGCCTGGGGATTGTGGGGCCGTTCCGCAACCGATGAGGGTGGAAACAAGGGGCGTGGCGACGATGCCTGCGCCGGCGAGGCCACTGATCTTGATGAAGGTCCGCTTGTCCATGGTGCAGGTTGTGGGCTTGAATTTCATGCCAGATGGCCATAATCCAACCTCCATCGTTGGCGTTGGTTCAATCGGTCCCGGTGGAAGCCTGTTTCTGCCCGGCATCTTTGCACCTGCATGTCAGAATCCACGGTTCGTCCAAACCCCGCTCCTCCGCCGGCCATTCAGCCAAGGCGAAGTCGGTTGTGGTGGCTGCTCGGGGCGTCTTTGGCTGTCTTGCTCGGATTCACGGGTTGGGTTGCGTGGCAATCGCAGGGCCTAGAGGAGCGAATTTTGGCTGAGATTCAGCCCCACTTGGCAACGGACGTGCACATTGAAGGATTGGACGTCTCGTTGTGGGGGGCATGGCCCGACGTGGAGGTAAGGCTGCGTGGGGTGAGGATTGCGGATGCATTGGGTTCGGAGTCCGACTTCTTGACGTTGAATCGTCTAGACTTGGCTGTGGCGTGTTGGCCCTTGTTGGAGGGCCGGTTGGAGGTCCGCTCCCTTCAATTGAGCGAGGGCCAGGTCAACCTCCGAAGGTCAACGGACGGGAAGGGCAATTGGGTGTTTTGGAAGATGGACGAAAGCTCGGAAGTGGCCCTGTCCGAGTGGCGAATTGCATCGTTGGCGCTGGACGAGGTCGTGGTGGAGGGGGCATGGGCTTCGAGCCGCGAGGTAACCCGGTGGAGTACAGAAGTGCAGGATGCCCAGTTTTCTTTGGTTTCGGGAATTGGGGGCGCATTGGAGATGGAGGGCGTGGTGGAATTGTTGCGTTCGGACCTCAGCATTGCAGAGGAACCATGGTTAGATCAGGTGGGCTTTTCGGCGGAGGTGCAGGGGCGCATTGGTGGAGATGATGTGGCGTTCGTGTTGGACCATGCGAGGTTGTCCCATGGTCCTCAAGGTGTTGATGTATCGGGCCGCTTGGGCATAGAGGGTGGTGAGTTGAACTTGATGCTTCGTTCGGAAGCGGCGGAATTGGGTGCGGTTGGGAACGTGCTTCCTCCCGTGTTGCGTCCGACTTTGGATGCTGTCTTTTCTCGCGCAGGGGGTCAAGCGGACTTGGATGTGGTTGTGGGACAATCTGGCTTGAGCGACGTTCCGTCGTCATGGGTGGGTCCGTCGTCGGCAACGTGGGATGGTGCGTGGGCGGTCCGGGTGGATTTGGCAGGCACGGAGTTCCGAGAACGGAACGAGTCTGTGCGCATGCAAGCGGGAATCTTGGTTGCCCATGACCAGGGGCGCGGGTGGAAAGTTGACCTGAGTGGGGTGCGCGCGGGTGTGGCCGGTGGTGAAGTGCAGGTGAGTGGGGTTGCGACGGGCACTGGGGGCCAGTGGCACTTGGGCGCGGATGTGAAGGGAATTGCGCGTCCGTCGCGTTTGATGGATTGGATGACCCCGGCCGTTCAATGGCCGGAAGGCTGGAGGATGGGAGAGGAGGGTCAAGTGCGCGCGGAAGGGCGGTTGAACATGAAGGGTGTCTCGGACGGCACATGGTCTTGGACGGTGGAGGATGGGGCGCATGTTTCCGCTTCTGGATTGGCTTGGGATGGCCATGGGGTGGAATGTGGCATCGGAGCGGTCGATTTCCACTGGAATGCATCGGGATGGACAGCCAATGTTGAGGGCGTGCGGGTGCCTGGTGCGGAGATGTCGGCGTCGCTGGAGCAGGCGGCAGAAGGAAAGGTCCGGTTGGATGTGGTGGCGGCGGATGTGTCTGATTTGCTGAATTGGTGGCAAGACTGGTCGAAGGTGAAGGTGCCCGCGGCGGGCGCGACATCAATTGCACCTTGGAACGTGTCCGTGGTGAGTGGTCCGATGCGCCATGGCTCCCTGTCGGCAGATCGGTTGCAGGTCGAAGGCCGCTTTAATGAGGGCAGACTTGAAGTGACGTTGTTGACAGCCGACGCCATGGGCGGACAACTGGAAGCCACAGGTACGGTGGACCGTCGCAGGGCGGATTTTGAGGGGCGAATGGCCGAGGTCGACCTGCCGTCGTTTTTGGAGGCGACCGACGGATTGGGCCAGGCCACTTTGTTGCCGCGTCATGTGCGGGGAATCACCTGGGCCCAGGGCCATTTGGGTTATGATTTCCAGCGCAAAAACGGGGTGCCTTGGGACGCTCAGGTCACGGCCCGCATTGAAGAAGGGGAATTGATTGAGTTCGACTTGTTGCAGGAGATTCCCGCCGTGTTGGAGGCGGACCGCAAGTACCGATTCATCGCGGATGCGGACGACATGCGGCGGCGTTTGAAACGGGTGCGTTTCGAGCCGTTGGTGGTCAACGTTGATTTTGAGCGAGACGTGCTGAGTTTGACCCCGGTTATCGTGGCATCGGATGCGATGGATTTGGGCGTTGAGGGTTGGTACCGTTTGGGCGGCAACATGGATTTTACGTTGGACTTCGCGTTGCGGGACCTGAAGGCTGCAGAAGGGGAGTTGGGCACCGTGGAGGAGGATGGGCTGGGACACCGTTTTTTTCTTGCTGTGGGAGGCACTTTGGAGGAGCCTGAATTCGGATACGACAGGGGCGCGCACCAAGAACACCGTCGAACGCAGCGGCAGGGTGCATGGAACCGCTTGAAGGGGGTGCTTCAAGGCAAGGTGGTCGAAGACGATGTTCCCGAATCGGGGCCGGAACTTCCGGCTCAGGACGTCGAGGTTGTCGCAGAAGACTCGTCAGAATCCTCTGACAAAAAGCAGTGGCCCGTGCGGGTTTCCAACTTGGATGACGACGACGACTTCTGATGTCAAACAAGACCAATCGTCATTTTGAACCGCCAGACGTTAATATTTGGTATATTGCGTAGCTCGGCCGTCGAAGCTGAACCTTCGGGCCGTCACTTAACCAAATTAGCTTGGGTCTCCAGTAGACCTATAAACGTCGGCCCCGTGTCGACGTTTTTCTTTGTCCCCTGTGACGGGGCCATACCTTTCTTTGGACTTCCGCGTTGAACGACCGCCATGGCTCTCCAGCAAAAGCGACATTCCCGCATCCTTCTGTTGCTCGGCGCGACGGCCATTGTGGGATTGACCTTGTGGTCAAGCGGGCGGATTGCCCGCACCCTCAGGGCTGAGGAGCAGCGCAAGGTGGAGCTTTGGTCGGAAGCCATCCTGCAGCGCGCGGAATTGGTGCGGTACACGGATGCCTTGTTTGCTTCCTTGAGAGAAGAGGAGCGAAACAAGGCGGACCTCATGGGCGAGGCGTATCGGATCATTCAGGAGGCGGAGCCTGGCGCGCCAATTGACTTGACCTTCATCACGCGCTTCATCCAAGGCAATCGGACGATTCCTGTGTTGGTTTACCGGGACGGCACCTTGCAGGCCGACATCAATGTGCCGGAGCTGTTTCGCACGCCGCAACGTCTGGATTCCTTGCGATTCGAATTGGCGTCTCGCGGTACGGTGATTGAATTCGAACAGGGCTTGGTCGTGTACTATGACCAGAGCAACCGCTTTCGCGAGCTCCAGTCCGTCATGGACGACCTCATTCACTCCTTCCTCTCTGAAACGGTTCTCAATTCTGCTTCCATCCCGGTCTTGTTGGCGGACTCTACGCTTCAGAACATCTTGCAGGCGGATCGGATCTCTCAAGCGGATTTGGCTGACACATCGGCATTGATCGGTCGACTGGCCGAGGTCAACCCGCCCATCGCCTTGGATTTGCCGGAGAGCGGCCGTCGCTGGATTCTGTATGATGAGTCGCTCGTGCTCAAGCAGTTGCGTTATTTTCCGGTGGTCCAGCTACTGATCATTGGCGGCTTTCTGCTTTTGGCCTACAGCACTTTCAGCGCGTTTCGCCGGTCTGAACAGAACCGCGTGTGGGTGGGAATGGCCAAGGAGACCGCTCATCAGCTGGGCACCCCACTCAGTGCTTTGCTCGCCTGGGTTGAGGTGTTGCGGATTGAGGGCGTGGAAGAAGATGTATTGGTAGAGCTGGAGAAGGACCTTGGCCGGCTGCGGACCGTGACCGACCGATTCTCCAAGATTGGGTCCGAGCCGGAATTGACCGTGGGGGACCTCGGGGCGTTCACCAGGGAGACCATGGCTTACTTGGAGCGGCGCATGCCCAAAGCGGTGGACTTCACCGTGGCGGTCCCGGATGTGGTGGTGTCGGCGGCCTTCAATCCGGCGTTGTTCAGCTGGGTGTTGGAGAACCTTACGAAGAACGCAGTGGACGCCATGGAAGGCGCTGGTTCGCTGTCGTTGAAGTTGAGCGTGGAAGGAGCCCGGGTTCAACTGGATGTGGCCGACACGGGCCGGGGCATGTCGCGCCGGGTTCAGCGCCAGGTGTTTGAGCCGGGGTTCAGTACCAAAGAGCGGGGTTGGGGTCTCGGATTGAGTTTGGTTCGCCGCATCGTCCGGGAGTATCACGGCGGTCAGATCACGGTTTTGCGGAGCGAAGAAGGAGAAGGGACCACGTTCCGTTTGTTTCTGCCCGTGGAATCCGCCAAGTGATGTCTAAATTCGCGGTCCTCCTTGCCCGGATGGCGGAATTGGTAGACGCGCTCGACTCAAACTCGAGTTCCATTGGAGTGTGGGTTCGAGTCCCACTCCGGGTACAAACAGCAATGGCCTGCAGAGGCTGTATTTGACCTGTTACTTTGCGGCATGAACCGCACGCTTCTCTTGTT
>NYTZ01000146.1 GCA_002683735.1 Flavobacteriales bacterium | reverse complement strand
TGACCATACAGCCACACTAATCTACAGAATTCCTCGGCAAGACACAGGCTGTGGCGCATCTGCGACGCAACCCGTGCGGAGCCAAACACTTGGTGGCTCCGAAAATAACCGTACGAAAACACCCCCGGCAGGCGCCGAATCAGTCCACCTGTGCGAGAAGGCAGACACCGCGGAGCTTCCAATGGAAGGGGTTCACGTCCGTCTTGAGCAACATCCTGAAGATCAGGTACCGGTCGTTTCTCTTGGGGTACTTGTACACGGGGCAGTTGAACGGGCCGCACGGGCCGTAGCTGGAGGCCCCCTGCTTCAGGTCTCTCGCAGTGACCGCGGTGAGGTAGATCACCGGCATCTTCACGAAGAGCACCTTGAGCTCCGATTCGTCCAACTTCGATTCGGCTTTGTTCCACTTGGCGCCCTCGATGAAGAGGCCGTGGATGTTCTGTCCCTCCTCCGGCCCCTCCTTCAACTTCTCGAACTCCATTGTCGTCACGTCCGTGTGCGTGATGACGTCGTCGAGGGCCCAGTGGTCCTTCTTGTGCTGGCGCGTCACCTCCTGGCGCATGCCTGTGAGGAAGCCCTGCCCGTTGGTGAAACCGGTGAGCCAGTACGACTTCATGGCGCCGCGGCCGCTCTCCAACCAGGTGCTGAGGAGCTGGGAGCGGTCCGTGAGCTGCGTGAACCAGCCGCCAATGTTGGGCATGAGCCAACTGATCTCAGCGCCGCTGGGGTCGTGGGTCCACTTCTTGGGCACACGAGCATCGAAGACCGAGTTCAGATCTTCCATGAGGTCCGCTGTCATCACGACAGTCCCATCAATGGCCATGGTCAGGCTGTTGAGATTGCCGCGGACAATTTTGATGATGTTTTGGAGCCTCTGCAACTCCTGGAAGAGGAAGATGTTCAGGGGCGCCAAGAAGCCCTTGTCCGTCGTGTTCGGGGGGCCCTTCAACTTGTTGATCTGCGCCCGGAAGATTTCCTCGATGAAGTCAGGCGGCATCTTGCTGAGGAGGTTGTTGCAGTCGTCCTTGACCTGCTCGTCCATGGACTTGCCCGAGTCGCCACCGGTGTCCTTTGGCTGCGTTTCGATGATTGTGGTCAACATCTCCGTCGCCTCCTTCAAGCGGTAAGTCAGGTCCGCATTGGTGTGGAGCCCGAAAATGAGCGGTGAGTCCACGGGCGGGATGGTGTCAATGGCCTCCCGGAAGGTTGCGATCTCGAGCCCCTCGGGGATCTTGTAGTTGTACTCCGCCGCGTAGGTGTTGAAGCTGAAGCCCGGCTTGAAGACCTCGTCGCAGAACCACTTTGCCGCGTACGTCACGAAGAGCTCGCGGTCCAAGTCGTCGGTGATGCGGCCGCCGTACTGCGCCTCGGCCACCATGTACTGCACGGTGACCCAGGAGAGCGGCTGGTTGACCAGAATCGTTGACGTCAGGTGCTTCTCCAGGAAGAGCAGCGACGCGTCGAGGTCCGAGTTGTTGTACTCGTACGGGACGCACCAGCCGATCGGGCCGAACTTCCGGCGCTCCTGGACGATGCTATGGAGGAAGCACGTCGTGAAGACCAGGCTCCGCCACTTCTCGTGGTCGATCTTGTCCAGGGACTCCTGCGACACCATCGTGGTGTATGTGCGGAAGAGTCCGGCTTTCAACCCTGCAGGTGGTTCAAGTGTCACCTTGAGCACCATTTGCAGGAGGCCGATCGGGAACCGCGGGGTGATCTCGCTTGTGATCCACAGGCGGAAGTCCTCGTCGATCTCAGGCGTCTTTGTGAGAGTGTCCTCCAACTCGCACATGTAGTCAATGCCGAGGTGGCAGTTTTGCAGGATGACCCACCACCCGTTCACAAAACCCTCGCTGTTCTTCTGGCGAGCAACCTTCTCCTGGCCCTCTCCCATGGACACCTTGTCGGTGGGAAACTTCTTTTTCTTCTTTGCGAGCTCGTCGATGGTCATCGTGGGGTCGCTGCCTGCAGTCAGAAGGTAGAGGACTGGCTTCCGGCACCCCGTCTCCTCGTAGATGTCGGTCACCGTGTCGGACACCGGCGCTGTGAACTTTGAGTCCAACTGGCTGTTGATGAATTGGACGCAGGCGACACTGGTGCGGTCCTTACGCATCGAGCGTACGATTACCATGCGCGCAAAGCTTCCGAGGACTCGTTCCATGACCATGCGCTCCTCATAGTCGGGAACAGGGCAACTTTCCGGCTCATTTTCGTCGAACCACTTCTTCCAGTTTTGTTCATTCCGTGAAATGAAGTCAACGATATCCTTGAAGAAGAGGAGCTGCTCCACCCCGAATTGGTGGCGCGACAACTGGAGCACATTCAACCAGACCTCATCGGACATCCACTTGAAGGGGCATGCCCGCTCCTGCTTGACGTCCAGGGCAGAGCCAGCCTTCAAGAGCATCGCCACGTCACCAGTCGTTAGCTGATTGGCCACAACCATGATCTTGAGGGTCACCATGAGCTTGAACATCATCTTATCACGCTCAAAAAGTCCCCGATTCATGTAGCGGTAGACTTTGTAAGTGAGGTATGAGGAGATCTTGTCAACGCGTTTTGACGTGGGCTGGCACTTCTCGGAGTTCCGCACAGAGTAATCAAACTGCTCCAGGAACTGGTTGAGTGAGCAATTGTACATCCAACCAGATTGCTGTGCCGTAATAGGATTGGTCACCGCGGTCATGTCTGTCATATTGAAGTACATGATGCTGCCACGGGTTGCCACTGGGCGGAATTGCTCACGCTTCTCGTTGATGTCCTTCTTCCGCTCGTCGGCCTCAAGCAGCTTTCCCTCGACCTCCTTGGCCTTGGCCTTAGTGTTGGCGAGCACCTCAATCAACTCTGTGTCATCAAGCAGGTTGCCAGAGGAGTTGGAAAGGCGCTCAAGCAATTGCTTGTCCAACAGTTGAAGGGCCTTTGTGTTGTTGGTGACCTCCTCCTGGAGTGCGGCAAGACTCTCCTCGAGGCTGCGCTGCTCCATGCTGAGCACCCGCCCGAGGAGCTGCTGCTCGAGGCCCTTGAGGGTGACGGTGAAGTCAATGACGGTGCACTTTGCTGAGAGCTCTGGGCTGAAGTGCGGATTGGGGAGTCGCGAGGTCATGTAGAGCGAGAACTTGGGATTGTAGTCCATGTTCTGGTCGCTCACGTTGATATAGAGGTTTTTGCCCTTCCGAACGACCGCCCGCTCCAGCACGGGATCCAGCATGGGGTCCACGGCCTCCTCGACGTTTTCGATGACGAGGCAGAGTCCCTCCGACATGGTGAACTCGATCTGGTCCTTCAGATTCCTCGCGACGAGCGTGGTGACACACATCTGCGGATTCTGCTGGATGCGGATCGTCTCCTTCGACTTGATCCAGGCGAGCGCCTGCCCCTGAGGATCTATCATCAGGGGAAACCGCGAGGATTTGGTGACCATGATACCGTTCTGGATGGACAAATCGTCAGCCGGCAGGCCCTCCAGGGCCCACTCTCCGATGGTGCCCTGGTCCACCAGGAAGTCGACGAGATTGATCTTATCGCTTGCAGGCACCTTTTTCTTGTGTGTTGTCGCAAGCTGCGTGTCGCAGAGCCGATCGCGGAACTCTGAGTTAAACGGCCCGCAATAAGTGACAAACGAGCTCGCCAACGCCACGTCACCAACGAGGCGCTTTCGACGGATGGCGAAATTCTTCGAGTCTTCAGTCCATCGCGCATTTTCCCCTGAAAGGCCTTGCAACAACCTGTTGGCAGCGTCTGCCTTCCGCTTCATCGCCGCTTTGTTCGCCTCCAAGCCAGCCTTCTTGTCTTCTGCTTTCTGTAACTGCACATCCAGTTCATGCACCTCATCCATCACCAGTTTTAACTCTGCCTCGGCATCAGCAAGCTCGGCCATGGCCCTCGCAAGCTGCCCCTCAGCCACCTTCAGGGCTTGTATCTTTGGCTTTACGATCTTAGATGCTGCCTGATACTGGACCATGGCACCAACAAACATGCACAATCCTTCGGCTGCCCCACTGGCCTTGCCTGCCAGTGCAGGGTCCAAGACCTTATGCCCCCACGGGCTCCAATTCCTTTGCGGGTTATCATCATAGCGCAGATACGGCTCCAACAACTCGCAAGTCTCATCATTGATGTTATCCTTTTCCACGTCCTTGAAGTGCAAGATGTTGGTTTGGAATTTCATGTCAGAAACCATAGGTCGACCATGCTCTTCAAATGAGTCATGAATGAAAGGGGCATCTACTCTGTTGATGGCTTTCATCTCGGCCTTGACATCACAAACTTGCCTCTGAAATAAGATCATCAGGCCGTCCAATGTGAGCCGGATGATATCGGCGGGCTTCCCATTGGACTTCAAGTCAACAATGTCTTTCTTGGTGATGCCTTCCGCAGCCTTTGTCGCTGCATAAACAAAAGGCATGGCCTTGTCGAGCTCGATCTGAGCCTCCTGCTTTTCGGCATCGATCTTGTTCTTCTCGGCCACGCACCCTGCCTTGGTCTGGCCCACCGATTCAGCCTTTTTGTCGGCCTTCCCCTTCTCGACCGTCACAACCTTGACGAGCTCCTCTGTCTTCTTGGTTTCCACGGCGATGACCTTCTCTTGCTCCCGGATCTCTCCTTGCATCTTCTCTACGTCCTTGGCGGCATCGTCAAGCTTCTGCAGGCCGATGTTGACGCTCGCCTCCTGCGTTTGCACCCCCTCGTACTTCACTTTGTAGAGCCCCTTGTAGAAATCGATGAGGCACAAGTAGCTCTTGGGTGTCACATACACAAATCGCCGCATCCTCTTTTCGTACACAATACAGTTCTCCCCAACAATGGAATGCATGGCACCCATGAGTTCATATGCCTTGTCGCGATCGTCCTTGGTTGCGTCGATTTTGTACTCTGACAAGAAGCTTGAGCTGACTGCAACGAGCGCCTCTTCGGGCCATGGAAGAAACCAATTGATATTCACGGCACTGAAGACTGCAGGGAACTTCTGCGCACGAATAGGGAACTTTGCATTGACAGGCGAAAAGCAGAGGACGATATGAAGGTTGTCACGAAGCTGGTCCTGGAAGTAGGCGTAGAGATTAATGAGATTCTCTTCCTTTCCTGGGTAGTCCTTGACGAAGCTGTTCCGAACCTCGCCGCACATTTGATCACGCTCGTCCTTCTGGAAAAGCCCCACCACCTCGCCAGTGGCAAGGATAGAGTTCATGTACTCCAGGAAATTCTCGCTCTTGACCTCCGCGTCGGTGAAGAGGAATGTGACGGGTTCCCCCTTCTGGCCCGCCGCGACGTACAACGCACGGATGTCCTCGAAGAGCGCGTTGTCTCCGTAGGTCTTCGTGAGCGTGATCTGGAAGAGATTGTTTTTGTTATTGACGGGGGCGGAGATGTACGAGGCCAGGCGCGAGAGCGACTGCTTGCCGCTGCCGCCCACGCCTACGAGCATGGCGCTGCCGCGCTTCTGCTGAATCGTCCGATTGATCCGCATCAAGTGCTTCATGGCCTCGTCGAAGAGCACGAGGTTCATCTTTTTAGAGGGGAAGTGCTCGTTGTAGCCGTTGAGGTACGAGTTCGCCTTCTTCCGTATGAAGTCCCACGAGTAGGCCGGCTCGTAAACCTTGGGGGCGCCGGAGTCCTCGCCCGTCTCCGGGTCCAGCTCCATCTCCCGCTGGAAGTCGCACCACCACTGCTGCTCCGCGTTCTGCTCCGCCAGGGCCTCGCCGAAGTGCGAGGTCAGGAACTCCGTGATGGTCTTGTCGATGAAGATTTTATCCTGCATGCGCGAGAGCTTGTCTGCAAAGACGCGAGTGCACTCGTGCTTCCAAAGCGATACCAGGGTGGCTTCGTCCTTGATGACCGCAAGGGGGGCCTCCATGATGCCCTGGAACACACGGCTCAACTCCCGCATGTTGAAGATGTAGTGAAAGCGCGCAGGTGTCGGCAGGAGGCTGCGCTTGACCTTGTCCCAGACATCGATTGTCACCCCGGTGAGCTTCTTGGAGAGTGCTCTGACTCCCTCCGAAGCGCCCTGCTTCTCTGTGAAGCGGGCGCGCACGATATTACCATAGATGTTGTCCACTGAGACTGTCGATGGCAAAACCATGTTGACGGGGAAAAACTTTGACTTCAACCTGTCCGGAATATCATTCCGGCCGCCACCAGGGTGCCCCATGCCTGCAAGGTAGCGGAGGCCCTCAACAGACTTGAAGTCGCCGCGCTTGTCCTTATCCAGGTTGTAAAAGCCCGCGGATTCAATGAGCTGCCGTGTGAGTTCATTGGTTTCCTGGTCGCCCCATTTGTTGACAAGCGGCATGGAGGCGTCATCGAGGAAGACTGTCATGCGCTTCCCACCTGGTGGACAGTAGGTCTTGCCAGTCTTCCTCTCGATCTCAGCCTCGACCGTCTTCTGGAAGCCGTGTGGCTTCGTCGCGCTGCTAAAGTTGAT
>NYTZ01000145.1 GCA_002683735.1 Flavobacteriales bacterium | reverse complement strand
TCTTGCACCACTTCTGGATCCAATTCTGATCGCCACCGATCGATTCGGGTGGGATCAGCCTCTTGCACAGCGCGATCGATCATGATTTGACCATGTTCGAATCCACAAAAATCAACCAGTCCGGCCATAGTTTTCTGGGGAGATGACATCATGTCTTCGTACCGAAATTGGAAGACACGATCTTGATCAAAATGCGAGGTCGCATCAAGTGCTGCTCGCAAAGTCTCCGACCATTGCCAACCCAATCGTGCCCCTTTGGACAGGGCCATTGTCTCACGCCAGCCCGCTGGTTTTGGCCCCCACCAAGACAACTTGCGTTTGAACAACTTTGCGCCAAGGGTCTCGAACGCAACCGGGGCATACTTGGGCCACTGCCATGGCGGAACTTCGCGCATGCGCGTGATCAATCTTCGGCGGTTGATGCCCTGCCCCTGGATTTCGTCGCTTGATCTCAGGACTGAACGTCCGTCCCGAACAACGACAATGAACTTTGCTTCGGGGAGCACTCGGGCGACATAGTCGGCACGCAGACAGTTGCTTGGCGTTTTTTCACAAAACTGCCCCCCACCTGCAGCTTGAACACGCTGTTGGATGGTCTCACGAATGGAATTGCAGATGTCGGGTGTGGCGCGCTCCACAGGTATGGCATCGTCGTCGCGGGCAGGATCGCCACGCATCCACACCGGCCGGGGTTCTGACCAGTACACCGTTCCGGGACAGGCCTCAAACAAACGCCCCAACCAGGAAGTCCCTGATCGATGGGTACCAAGCAAAATGATGGGCGGTGGATGGAACATCTTTGCCGAGACATTATCGAACACGAGATCTATAAGATGTGGCGGAAAACGTAAATTAAAGTGTGATCCTGCCCAAAGTTCGTCGACTCCATTACACTCGACGGACCAAACCGACCCAGCCTCGGAGAGATGTGGCCAGGTTAACTCAGGCCATGCTTGGTCTGATTTGCGTCCAGGGCGGTCCTGTGAAGCACCTTTGAAGATCCAGCTCAGCGGACCGTGTCCTTCGCGGCCCCTTTGTGCAGCACGCTCCCACGAACATGATCCAGTCGACCCAAGATCCAGCCCCGAAATTCCAAGCCGTAACCCGCTCCAACGTGGAGAAGACCACCCAGTGGGCTAGCTTGGACCCTGAGCTTCGTGAAGGCATTGAGGTGCTTTCACTAGTGCTGCCATTCCGAACCAATAAGTACGTGATGGATGAGTTGATCGACTGGAACAACGTGCCCAATGACCCCATCTTCAACCTGGTCTTTCCCCGCTCAGGAATGCTGGAAGAAGACGAGTTCAACGAAGTCCGCGACTTGGTGCGCAGCGAAGCTGCAAAGCCAGAGATCAATACGGCTGTCGAACGCATCCGCAATCGGCTCAATCCACATCCCGCCGGGCAAATGACCCACAACGTGCCCCACGTCGATGGCGAACCCGTCCCCGGACTCCAGCACAAATACCGCGAGACCGTTCTTTTCTTCCCCGCGCACGGACAAACCTGCCACGCCTACTGCACCTTCTGCTTCCGCTGGGCCCAGTTCATCGGCGACGAAGACCTCAAATTCGCCAACAAAGAAGTGGATCAATTGGTGCGGTACTTGCGACAGCACCCAGAAGTCAGCGACGTGCTTTTCACTGGCGGCGACCCCATGGTCATGAAAGCCAAGGTTCTGGAACGATACATCCGTCCCATTTTGGAAGACCCAGAACTTGAACACATTCGAACCATCCGCATCGGCACCAAGAGCGTGGCGTACTGGCCACAGCGCTATGTCAGCGATGCGGACGCCGATGACGTATTGCGCCTCTTTGAGGATGTGGTCAAGAGCGGACGCACCCTAGGCATCATGGGCCACTACTCCCACGGTGTGGAACTGAAGACCGACGTCTCGCGTGAAGCCATTCGTCGCATCCGAATGACTGGAGCCAACATCCGCATGCAAAGTCCCGTCATACGGCATGTCAATGACAACGCTGGCATCTGGAAGGACATGTGGCGCGAAGGGGCCGACCAAGGACTCATTCCGTACTACATGTTTGTAGAACGAGACACGGGGCCGAAAAAGTGGTTTGAACTTCCATTGGTGGACGTGTGGAACATCTTCCGAGAGGCCTACCGAGAGCTTTCCGGGATCTGCCGGACTGTCCGTGGACCATCCATGAGCGCGTTCCCCGGCAAAGTACATGTCTTGGGCCCAGTAGATCTGTCCGGCGGCAAAGCGCTCGCCTTGGAATACTTGCAGTGTCGGAACCCGGAGATGGTTCGAAGACCTTTCTTTGCCAAATACAGCACTACGGCTTCATGGTTTGACGAACTCGAACCCCTCACCGAGGCCGACGCAAAATTCTGGCCCGGTAATTGGGGCTCCGACTCACCTTCTGAAGAGGGAATTCCACTCACCGTTGGCAGTTCTGACGAATAAGGCACTTTCAACCGTAGAATCCGGGGATGCAAAGCACCGACCAAGTTTCGGATATCCCTGCCCCAACTGGTGATGAAGGCTTCTCGTTCGCCTTTCTTCAGGATTGGCTGAGTTGGCTCCCTGATACCACTTTCTTGAATGTTGCCGCATGGCAATGGGTTGGCCTCGCTTTGGTCATCTTCCTTGGACTGGTAGGACAACTTCTCATCAAATCCGTGCTGGGCCGGTTGCTTGGCAAACTAATTGGGGGTGAAGTTGAGATTCAACGAAAGCTGGTCAGCGCTGTGGGTCTGGCGGTCGCTGGATTTGTTTGGAGCCGGCTCTTGCCGTTCTTGTCATTCGAAGGAACGGTTCTTCAAATCTTTGAGGGCGGAGCGCGCGTGTTCTTGGTCTTGGCGGGAACTCTGGCTGGTTTCCGAGGTGTCGACGCCTTGGGTGCGTGGGCGACCAAGAAAGCGGGCAATACCGAAAGCCCCCTTGACGACATCTTGGTGCCACTTGGACGTAAGACGCTCAAAGTCTTGGTGATCGCGATGGGGGCCGTAAACCTTGCACCACTCCTCGGTCTACACATCACACCTTTGCTTGGCGCACTTGGGGTAGGCGGTATTGGGTTCGCATTTGCCGCCCAAAACACCCTAGAAAACTTGTTCGGATCGGTCACCGTTGTCTTGGATCGACCGTTCTCTGTTGGCGATTGGGTTCAGATTGATGGGGTAGATGGTTCCGTCGAAGAAGTTGGCCTCCGTTCCACACGGGTCCGCACTTTCTATAACTCATTGGTCAGCATTCCAAATGCCAAACTGACCACCGCCATCGTCGACAACTATGGCGAGCGGAACTACCGAAGATTCAAAGCAAATCTTGGCCTGCGCTACGAGTCAACCCCCGAACAGGTCGAAGCGTTTTGCAGTGGGGTGAAAGCGCTCGTCATGGACCGCAAGGACACACGTAAGGATGTGTGTTATGTGGAACTCAACAGCTTCGGCGAATCCAGCTTGAATGTATTGCTTTACATGTTCTTTGACTGCGAGACTTGGGCCGATGAATTGCGCGGCAGACATGAATTGATGCTGGACATTCTGCGCTTGGCCCAAGGGCTTGGCGTCGAATTTGCATTCCCAACCCAAACGCTGCACATTGGGGAGCAGGCACAGGCAAATGATCGGCCGACTGCGTTCGAAGCCATCACCGATGCGGACGCCCAACAGCTTGGGAAGTCGAAAGCCAAGGAGATCGGTAGCCGGGACGCATAGCTTGCAGTAGTTTGAGACCATGATCTTCGCTCTAGGATTGTTGGGCCTCTTCCCCGACACAATTGTGGTTTCTCCGTATCTGCAAAACGCAACCCCATCCTCAATCGTGGTGGCCTGGGAAACCAAAGGCAACGTCAGCGAATCCATTGTGGAATACGGGACCACTGAGGCCCTGGGCCGTTCGGCAAGCGGTACATCGCAAACCACGGTTGAAGGGCACTTGGTCCATCACGTCACATTGGAAGATCTTCCTCCAGACAATCGGGTCTGGTACCGAGTCAGAACTGGAGACGCGGTGCACGGGGTCCATGTATTCCGCACGCCCGCTCTAGCCCGTGATGAGGGTCCTCAACGATTCGTTGCCTATTCGGATATGCAACTGGACAGCGCCAACCCGCGCAAGCACCAAGAGATGGTCGAACAGGGCATCGTCCCCTGGTCAATGAGGCACGCTCAATCTGAGCTTAATGCTGCGCTGGATTTCATCTTGATTCCAGGTGATTTGGTTTCTACCGGAGGGAACCACACCCACTGGACACGGGACTTCTTTGGTCAAGGCGCAACGCTTTTTCGGAGCGTTCCTTTCTACGCAACTCCGGGGAATCACGAGCAAAATCACCCGCTGTACTTTCAGTACGTGGACGTTCCCGACAACGGGACACCAGGTTATGAAGAACACTGGTACTGGACCGACCAAGGCAACTGCCGAGTCATTGGCCTCGATACCAACGATGGGTACCGGATCGAAGATCAGCTGACATGGCTTGATGCGGTCCTGAAATCAGCCGCTAAAGCAGAACACATTGATTTCGTCTTCGCGCAATTCCACCACCCCCACCGCTCGGAGTCTTGGACCCCCGGCGAAACATCATTTTCTACGAAAGTGGTTGAGAAGATGGTTCACTTTTCTCGGGATACCGGGAAACCATCTGTACATTTCTTTGGGCACACCCACTCGTATTCCCGCGGACAGCATCGCGATCACATGCACGGCATGGTCAACGTGGCCAGCGGCATGGGCAACCCAGATTATTGGTGGGAATATCCGCAAGCGGATTACGAAGAATTTGAAATATCCACTCCTGACTGGGGCTTCTGCCATATCGAGACCACCGCAGGAGACGATCCCACGATGACGCTACGCCGCCTCAGCCGCGGCAACGAATTTGTGAAGGAAGACAACAAGCAGACTGATCTCTTCATCTTGAAGCGTTACCCGCTACCTCCAACAACACCCAAGGGACTATCGCCCAACAATGACAGTGAGCCCGTGTCCACCACTGGAACGGTCTTCCGAGCGACCCCCTTTGAAGATCCTGACGCCCGTGACGGAAGGAACTTCGCCCACGAAAGCCATTGGCAAGTGGCTTCGGGAAATCAAAGCGAAGACTTTCAGAAGCCCATTCAGGAGGCATGGCGCCGCTACCGAAATTTGTGGCGTTCGCCCAACAAAGACGCCACGTGGTACAGCGTCGACACCGTCAAAGACGCTGATGTCACAAAGACAACTTTTGATGCAGCGCTTCCCGCTGACCAACAGTTGTTTTGGCGGGTGAGATACCGAGATGAAAACCTGGCGTGGTCCCAATGGTCCACACCAGTACCGTTCATAACTGAAAGCGCTGCGAACGCTCCCGAACAGACCAATGCCAGTTTGGAACCCCTCTTTGCCCAGTGGGGAGCTTCACTCTGATTTTCACTAAGTACGAAATTGAAGGGCCAAACTGCGCTAGCCGGAGGCTTCTGGTTGTGGCAGCGCTGTACCTCGCCCAAGGTATCCCTTGGGGCTTCGCCACCATCACCCTTGCCGCGCTGTTGGCGGAACAAGGCGCGGATACGAGCACCATCGGAAAAATCTTGGCCGCAGTGGTTTTGCCTTGGAGTTTCAAATTCGTTGGCGGACCGCTGGTGGACGGCATCCGACTTCCCGGTGGGCGACGTCGGCCTTGGATACTGATCGCTCAAATCGGCATGATGGCAACGCTGCTTGGCCTGTCTCAGGAAGGCCTTGCTTCTCCAGATCAACTCACCGCTTGGCTGTTGGCCCACAACGTGTTCGCTGCACTGCAGGATGTGGGCACCGATGCTCTGGCGGTTGACGTGATGCCAGACCGCGAACGAGGTCGGGCAAATGGCATCATGTACGGAGCCAAATACGGCGGCACGGCTCTTGGCGGGGCGGGTTTGGCTCTGCTCATTCAACACTTTGGCTGGTCGGTTGGCACACTTGTCCAAGCGGGCGTGGTAGGAGCGATTGGAGCAGTCCCTCTATTTCTTCGTGAGCCCAACCACGATCAATTGACCCAATCCTCAACCAAAGAATGGACCAACGCCCTCGGCGAGTTGTTGCGCCAACGCCCTTTCTGGTGGACATGGGCGTTGTGCTTGATGATTGGCATGCCCAGCGCTCTCTTGACGCCCATTGCCAACACGCTGTTCATCGAACAATACGGATGGACTGCCACGAGTTGGGCCGTCCTGAATGGTGGACCGGGCGTCACTGCTGGCCTCGCGGGTGCAGTGGGTGGCGGCTTCCTGGTCAGTCGGTA
>NYTZ01000144.1 GCA_002683735.1 Flavobacteriales bacterium | reverse complement strand
GCGCTTTCGGGCGGCCAGCAGCAGCGGGTCGCGTTGGCCAGGGCCTTGGTGATCCGTCCCAATCTCTTGCTGTTGGATGAGCCTCTGAGCAACCTTGACGCGAAGCTGCGTATTGAGATGCGGCGCGAAATCCGGCGCATCTGCAAGCAGAGCGGGACCACAGCCATTTACGTGACGCACGACCAAGATGAAGCGTTGAGCATGTCTGATCGCATGGCGGTATTGAACGCCGGACAGGTGCAGCAGTGCGACACCCCCGTGAACAGTTATCGGAAACCAGCCTCAAGATTTGTTGCCGAGTTCCTCGGCGAAGCCAATCTTGTGTTGGCCGAGCTCGCCGACATGGATGCCCAATTTGCTCGAGTCCGGTTGGCTGCGGATCGTCCGATGTTCCACGTGGAACATGCGCTCTCCACGACCCAAGTCCGCCCTGGAGCAGTTGTCTCGTTGATGGTTCGACCGGCCGACCTCCATCCCGTGCCGGCGGCTTCAGATTCCAACCCGACTGTTGATGCGGATTTGATTCCACTCGGGCATGCACGAGTGCTGGACAGCCAATTTTTCGGAGCCACCACGAGTCTGGCGGTTGAAGGCGAATTTCCCTTGGAAGGCATTTTGCGCATTCAGACCTCGGCCCATGGTGCCGCATTCAACGAAGGAGACCGTGTGGCCTTGTACGGCTCGCAGTCTGCCATGTGGGTACTGCCCCAAGACACGACCACCTCCCGGGCCTGATTTTCAGCGTCCAGCACCCTGCTCAATGTTCCACGTGGAACATTAGGAATTCCGCGCGGGTCTGGTAGATGAACTTGTGAGACAGAAGGATTGAACAGGTTCTGATCGATCAGGCTAGAGTGCGCCAAACGACGCCAGGATGGCGGCAAATATGGCAGGAGGTTCAACGGTGGCAAAGTCAAACGAATCCAAGAAAAGGCTCGGTCGAGGGCTGGACAGTCTGATGGGGATGGCCCGACCAGCCCCGCTCGCTCAAGCTGCGGTTGAGCCAAATTCTGAAACTACTGCTCCGCCCAAACACGCCGGGGGTGGTCCGCCAGCCGGATCCAAATACTCACCAGCTGCGGCCCCACGGGCTGATGATCTGGATTTACAAATGGTTGCCGTAGATAGACTTGCGCCAAATCCGAAGCAGCCAAGGACTCGGTTTGAGCCCAAGGCCTTGCAGTCTCTTGGGGCCTCGTTGAAGCGTTCTGGCATGATGCAGCCAATCGTTGCAGTGCCAAGTGGTGAAGGGTTTGAAATTGTTGCTGGGGAACGTCGATGGCGAGCGGCTCAGGAAGTTGGCATTCAAGAGGTGCCAGTGCTGGTTCGCGCGTTGGGGGCTCAAGAAATAGCCGAACTCGCGCTGATTGAGAACATTCAGCGAGAGGAGCTTAATCCCATGGAGCGCGCCCAGGGATTCGCCACCCTCGCAGAATCTTTCGGCATGACCCACGAACAGATTGCAGAGGTGGTGGGGCTGAATCGTTCGACGATTTCAAACCATCTCCGTTTGCTGGACTTGGATGGGCCAATTCAAATGCTGCTCCGCCACGGACAGTTGGACATGGGCCATGGTCGTGCGTTGTTGGGGGAATCCAACACCATTCGTCGCCGGCAGCTCGCTGAAAAATGTGCACGGGAGGGGTGGTCAGTGCGGAGACTGGAGTCTGTGGTCCACGCCGCTGGGGCCTCTGAGCAGACAGCTCAGAACACAACGGAGTCGGCTTCTGGAGCGCGAACCACGCTGGCGGCTCAGGATCTGGCCTCTAAGCTCACGGAGCATTTGGGAACGAGAGCCACGATCCGGATGAGAAAATCTGGTGAGGGCGGCACATTGTCGCTGGATTTCAGCAGTTTGGATCGATTGGATGACCTCTGCCAGAAGCTTGGTTACAGCAAGAAGATGTGAAGGATAAAAGCCGAAAAAATCCTAAAAAACATACTTCGCGCAATGTGAATATCTACATAACTTAGGAAAAGTTCTCGGACGTCCGGGAATGCCAACGGGGGGATCCGTTGGGTGTATGCGTGGTCCGACTTGATCGGTGCCAGTGGATGTTTTGCGACCTGTCCTTGGGTGGATGGGATCGCTGGGAGGATGGCTATGCCAGGCTCGCGATCGAAACAGGAACAGAAACCCACGGCCACGATTGAGGTTGGCCACGACCTGTCTCGTGCATCGCTGGGGGAGCTCCAGCAGGAGTTGCAAGTGCGGATCAAGGACCTTCAATCCCGTCGCGAAGCACTTGTGCGTGAATTGCAGGAAGTAGATGAGCAGTTGCTGGCGCATACAGGCGGGCCCGGAGGGGCGGAAGCTCAACGAGCCATGCAATCGGGTTATCGTCGGGTCCAGCAACGCATTCAAAATGAACAGTGCCTGGCTGAAGCTTTGGTTGAGGTCCTGTCCGACGAAATTCTCTCGGTGACCGCAGCCGCTGCGGCAGTCCAAGCCCATGGCTACCAGACCACAAGCCCAAATTTCCGCACGATTGTGAACCAAACTTTGATTGCCCATCCAGATCGCTTTGAACGGGTCCGGAGAGGGCATTACACGGCAATGGGAAGCCCAGACTGACTCCTGTGGCTCTCTTGCGGGTTTGTGTTGGATGTGGGGATCCAACACAAGGATGGCAAAGGGGCGGTATTTCCGCCCCTTTTTTGTCGATCATGCAGCCATCTTTGGCGATATTGCACCAAATTAGACCAAAAACTCTTAGGAGGTTTGGGTAAGTATTGCGGTTGTGCTTCGAAATGCCGCCGAAAATACATGAAATCCACATGGTTGGCGAACCTGCTGTCCCGAACTGTCACTTGCTGCCTTGTGGGCAGTTCTGGCTGAAGCGCAACAATCGCCGTCATTGGCTCGCTTAAGGGCCTGCAAGTCAAGTTCATGGTGCTGGAACACCGATTGCAGTATGCAAGAGAGGGTTTTTTGGCGGATCTGGACTGTCTCAGTCAGCCGCTTTGAAGCAGTGGTTTGGTGGCGACGCCAAACATGCCATCGCTTGGTCTTGTTTAGGAACGTGGTAACACAACATGTCAGGTGCAAGTGCGGGAATTGGGCTGATCAGCGGGTATGACTTCAATGCGCTCGTTTCGGCCCAACTTGCGTTCCGAAACAGCACCTTGCTTCGGCTCCAAGGACGTTCCGCAGAATTTTCCGCCGAGCAAGCCGCCTTCTCAGACATTGGACTCCAGCTGGAAAGCATTCGATCCGCCGCTTCGGGATTGACGTCTTCGTTATTTGATTCCAAACAGGTTTCTTCTTCCAATCCCAATCTTCTGATGGCGACAGCCAACGGTGCTGCCTCGACGGGCTCATGGAACCTGCTGGTGTCAAGGTTGGTTTCAACATCCCAAGCCCTGTCGGGAGGTGTAGCAACTCAGGACCAGACTGCTCTTGGCTTGACTCAATTGTCTTTTGAATTGGGCGAGGGTCGCCTTCGTGACGATGTCGAATTGTCTCAGCTCAATGGTGGCTTCGGCATCGAGCGTGGGTCCATCGTGGTCACCAACCGCTCTGGTACCGAGTCGGTGGTGGACCTCAGCCAAGCCGCCACCATTGGTGAGGTCGTTGACGCCATCAATGCTGCGGGCCTCAGTGTTGAAGCCAGTTTGCAAAGTGGCAGTTTGAATCTTTTGGATACTTCGGGAGGCTCTGGAACCTTTTCGGTTCGAGGCTTCAATGGTTCCAACACCGCCGAGGACTTGGGTATTTCATCATCAATTGATGGCAATGCCATAGAGGGTGAACTGATCTGGTCACTTGCCGGGAACACCGAGTTGGGCTCGTTACGTGATGGCTTGGGTATTCGAGTTCAAGATGGTGGATTGCCTGATCTCACGATTCAGCTCTCTGATGGTTCATCCGAAATTACGGTTGATTTGGGGCCGGCGGCAGACACCCCTGCAGCCACCACTTTGGCCGAGGTGCAAGCAAGAATCAGTGAAGCCACTTCGGGAGCGGTTGAACTCCGGTTGAACTGGGATGCGGTCCCCGGTGACATCAGCGCGTCGACAGGATTTGGTTTGATGCTCGAATCCACCGACCCTTCTTTGACTTTTGAAGTGACGGGGGACGCAGCCGAAGATCTTGGCCTTTCCGGAACTTCAGACGGTGAACACTTGGTTGGTGATCGTGTCCTGGGTGGCTTGGACGGGATACTTCTCTCCTCTTTAAGTGGCGATCTTTCTGCGTTGTTCTCAGGATCCTTCTCGGTCACGGATGGCTTGGGGAATTCGACCACAACCCCAATCGTCGCCCCAGGAGAAGCGGTTGGTTCGATTGGAGCCCTGATGGCTGTGATCAATCAACAGTTGAGCAACCAGTTTGTTTCGGCCCGGGTTGAGATCAACGCCCAAGGCAATGGTCTGCAATTGGTTGACACCTCTGGCTTCAACACGATTGAAGTGAGTGGGGAACTGGCTGACAATTTGGGATGGACCGCGCCAAACCGAAATAGCAACGGGGTGGCCAACGGCTTCAATTTGCAACGGGCCTGGATTGGCTCGGCAACCAAACTGTCGACCTTGTCCCAAGGGCAGGGCATTGGTAGCGGGACCTTTCAAATCACCGATGGCCTCGGTGGTACTGCGGTAGTGAATTTGGACGGGACCGAGCAGACGATTCAAGACTTGTTGGATGAGATCAACTCCAAGGGATTGGCTCTTTTTGCACAGGTCAACGCTACGGGTGACGGCATTGAATTGGTTGAGCAACTTCCAGATGGAACATCATCGTTCCGCGCCATTCGAGTTGATGCGCTGTCTGGGTCCGCCGCCAGTGATTTGGGATTGGTTGGTTCGGCCAGCGAAATAGGAGCGTCTCTCGAGGGACGTTGGGAATACGTCATCGACTTGGATCCCTCAGACACACTGGAAACCTTGGTTGAAAAGATTGATGCCAGTGGAGCGCCGGTCCAAGCTGGCTTGGTGAATGTTGGAGGCTTGTCTCCTTGGCGGCTGTCCTTGACTAGTGAAGTGGCTGGTGCTGGCGGAGATCTGGTGATGGATCTTCTGAGTGATGGTTCTGCACCACAATTCCAATTGGATCCGATTCAGCGTGGGCAAGACGCCAAAATTTTGTTTGGGGCTGGTTCATTGGGAGGTGGATTTTTGGTCACAAGCGGATCGAACACGCTGTCTGGAGTGATCGAAGGCGTCACCATCGACTTACTTGCCGCATCAGACGAACAAACAACATTGACCATTGAGCGAGATGACAGCTCTTTGTCCGAAGGTCTGCAAGCTTTGGTCGATTCGTACAACGGTTTGCGGGATAAAGCAGATCAATACGACTCCTATGACACTGAATCTTTCCAAAAGGGCACGTTGTATGGCAATGCGAGCCTGAGGAGCTTTGTCTCTGAGTTGACTCGAATTGTGACCCAAGACGTGGACGGATTGTCCGGTCCCTACAGATCGCTTCAAGACCTTGGGGTGTCCATCGACGGAGAGGGGCGGCTTACTTTCGAAGCTGAGGCATTTACAGAAGCATTGTCGGTAGACCGCGAAGGTGTGGAGGCACTCTTGTCGGCCACGCTTGAACCAGAGTCTGCTGAGTCGGCTGGCGAGACAACATTTGTTGAAGGGCTTGGTCCTCGGCTCGACACGTTGCTGGAGAGCTGGCTTGCTCCCGAGGGCCGATTGCAGACTATTCAAGATGGCATCACCGACCGGCTGCAACGCAACGACGATTCCATTGCTGCTCTTCAAACACGAATCCAAGCGGAGCGAGAGCGATTGCTTCGAGAGTTTTATGTCATGGAACAAACCTTGGCTCGTCTGCAGAGCCAATCAAACGCCCTCGCTGGACTGGTGCTGCTGCCTCAATCTTCCTCTGGATAATTCTTTCGAGAAGCGAAGAACCACTTGGTCTCGTGAAGGTTCACGTTGGGGACGGCCTGGGGCCGATGGAAGATTGTGAACAATTCTGCAGCTCAACGGCACTGGCTTCGAGAACGTGTGATGAACGCATCACCGATCGATCTTCGTCTCATGCTGTTGGATGGACTTCTCCGCCGGATTGACGAAGCGGGCGTAGCGCTTCATGATTCTCAAACCGCAGTCGCTTTGGAAGCTTTTGCCAAGGCTCGGGCCATTGCCGAAGAGCTTGAATCTGGCATCAGCGAGGACGGCGGTTCTGAGCTGGCCAGCCAGATGCGCAACGTGTATGCCTACCTCCATCGACTGTTGGTTGAGGCCCGTGTGGAGAGATGCCACACCAAGCTCGACGAGGCCCGGCGACTGGTTGAATTTGAGCACGAAACGTGGAGTTTGCTCAACCAAAGACTTGTCGATGGTGATGAAACAGACGACGGAAGCCTCAGCCGCACCGCTTGATCAAGCCTGATCAAGAAAGTGGTTTGAAGAGGTCAGGCCCGAAGGGGGTCTTTACTGATCGTGTCCGCTTGATTCTGGGAGTTTGTGGCCGGCATCTCGAAGGGTCTTTTCGCGTGATGCCATTTCCAAATCGTGATCGACCATCATGCCGGCCAAGTCTTCCACACTGGTGGTGGGTTCCCAACCAAGTTGCTCTTTTGCTTTGGTGGGATCGCCAAGGAGCTGCTCCACCTCTGCTGGCCGGAAGTACCGGGGGTCGATTTCCACAAAGTCGGTGTAATCCAAGCCAACGTGTTCGAAGGCCAACTCGCAGAAGCGTCGAACCGGAATCATTTTTCCAGTAGCAACCACGTAATCGTCCGGCTTGTCTTGTTGAAGCATTCGCCACATAGCTTCGACATAATCACCGGCAAATCCCCAGTCCCGCTGCGCGTCGAGGTTGCCAAGGAACAATTTGTCTTGCAGACCCAGTTTGATCCGTCCCACGGCTCGGGTGATTTTTCGCGTGACAAACGTCTCCCCCCGACGTGGCGATTCATGGTTGAACAAAATGCCGCACGAAGCGTGCATGTCGTACGACTCGCGGTAGTTGACGGTGATCCAGTGTCCGAAAACCTTGGCGCATCCGTACGGCGAACGCGGGTAGAAAGGGGTGCTTTCTCGCTGAGGAACTTCTTGAACCAGACCAAACATTTCGGATGAAGATGCTTGGTAGAACCGGATTTGGTCTCCACTTTCATCCTGGTAAACGCGGATGGCTTCCAGAAGTTTGACGGGTCCCATGGCGACCGTATCCACCGTGTAGACCGGCATATCGAACGAGACGCGGACATGAGACTGGGCACCAAGGTTGTACACCTCGTTGGGCTTGATGCTGGTCAACAGGTTCTGCAGGTTGCCAGCGTCGGTCAAATCTCCATAGTGGAGGTGCAGCTTCTGCCCCTTGTGGTGGGGGTCCTGGTACACGTGATCAATTCGACCGGTATTGAAGCTTGAAGCTCGACGGATCAGGCCGTGGACCTCATATCCCTTGCTCAGCAGAAGTTCGGCAAGGTAAGAACCATCTTGGCCGGTGATACCTGTGATGAATGCAATACGGTCGCTCATTTGGAGATCTTTCTGGGTGAACAGGGGGGGTTCGTAGCATCTCCCATCGACCAGATTGGGTCCAGACTTGGCATGGAAGTTCTCCGAATTTCTTTCGTCAGCAAAGGTCGATTTCTTGGGTTCCGAGAGAACCAGGCCCGCTGGCATGCCGATACAGAGACGATGCCTTTTGATTTGAAGAACAAACGCGTGGTGGTTACCGGTGGGGCCGGTTTCATGGGCCGATTTGTCTGCGACAAGGTGGCCCAACGTGGTGCATCTGAAGTAATTGTCCCGCGGAGAGCGGAATTTGATTTAACCACAGAATCTGCGGTTGAGCGGTTGTACGACACGGCCAAGCCTGATGTGGTCATCCATTTGGCCGCAGAGGTGGGGGGAATCGGGGCAAATCGGGACAACCCAGGCCGCTACTTCTACGCCAACATGGCCATGGCCTTGCATCTAATTGAACACGCACGGCGGGTTGGTTTGCCCAAGTTTGTTCAGGTCGGCACAATTTGCGCTTACCCCAAGCACACGCCCGTGCCGTTTAAAGAATCAGATCTGTGGGATGGATATCCAGAAGAGACCAATGCGCCCTATGGCGTGGCCAAAAAAGCGGCCATGGTGATGCTTGATGCTTACCAGAGGCAATATGGTCTTTCCGGGGCGTATTTGCTGCCAGTGAACTTGTACGGTCCGTGGGACAACTTCGATCTTCACACCAGCCATGTGATTCCGGCCCTAATCCGAAAGTGCGTGGAGGCCCGGGATTCACGTCAGGATCACATTGAGTGTTGGGGTACCGGCTCGGCTTCACGAGAATTTCTTTATGTGGAAGACGCGGCCGAAGGCGTGGTACGAGCCACTGAAGTTCTTGATGAGCCGGTTCCAGTGAACCTCGGAACCAACATGGAAATCACCATCAAGGATCTGGTCGAACTCATTGTCAAACTGACAAATTTCTCGGGCGAGATCCGCTGGGACAGCACCAAGCCCGACGGACAGCCTCGGCGGTGTCTCGATGTTTCTCGCGCTGCCGAGCGACTGGATTGGGAAGCCCAAGTTGGGTTTGAAGATGGTCTGAAGCGCACGATTACTTGGTACGAAGAGCATCGTGAAGCGGTGGTCTCTGGTGGCGGTCGAGCGTGAGGATCGGGCGTTGCGCGTTTTAATGATCAACCAAGTCTTTTACCCCGACGTTGCGGCGACCGCGCAGCATGCGCACGACTTGAGTCGTTCGTTGGTGGCGTCCGGGCACAAGGTATCGATCATCGCGTCTCGAGCCCTGTATGGACAAAAAGGGGCTGCATTACCGGCGTACGAAGAGATTGACGGAATCAAGGTCCACCGCGTCGGCCGCAGCTTTTTTGGCAAGTCATCCATTTTGGCGCGGATCTTTGACTTTGGGTATTTCTATCTCGCCGCGACGGCAAAAGCGATCATGCTTCGGCGGCACGATGTCTCAATTTGCTTCACCACACCACCATTTATTGCTCTTCTTGGTTGGCTTTTGCGTTTGTTGAAGCGCACCAAGATGGTCTATTGGGTCATGGATCTTTACCCAGATCTCCCGGTTGCATGTGGGGTGATGGGAGAAGGCACTTGGAGCACAAGATTCTTTGAGGCCATCAATCGATTCTGTTTGCGGCGGGCCAATGCAGTAGTCGCTCTGGGCAGATGCATGCGCGACCGAATTTTGGCCAAAGGTATTGATAAAAAACAGGTGGAAATTATTGGCGTTTGGACAGACTCTGAAGAAGTGAAGCCAATACCCCGCCAGAACAATTCATACCGTAAACAATGGGGGATCGAAGAACGCTTTCTGGTGATGTATTCCGGCAATTTTGGCCTTGGTCACGACGTTGATACTTTCTTGCAGGCGGCCCAAAGACTCCAGGGCGATGATCGAATTCGTTTCGCCTTCGTGGGTGGCGGCAAGAAGAAATCGATTGTTGAAAATTTTGTGAAAGAACATCAACTTCACAACGCAGTGCTTGCCCCATACCAGCCCCGAGAAAATCTTGATGAGTTGTTGAGTGCTGCAGACTGCCACTTGGTAAGCCTGCTGGTTGGCGTTGAAGGCATCATGGTGCCGTGCAAACTCTTTGGGATCTTGGCTGCGGCCCGTCCTGCGCTCTTTATTGGTTCTGATCAAAGTGAAATTGCCCAAGTAATTCAAGATGATGACTGCGGATCAACCGTCGATGAAGGAGATGTTGACGCATTGGTCAGCGCTATCCTTTCGTATGCAGATGAACCTGATGTGGCTCGTCGACAAGGGGATGCTGGCCGCAACGCTTTGATTCAAAAACACGCAACAGTCCATCGATGTGTGGCATGGGAAAAGTTGTTGAAATCCGTGGTTGGCCAGACTGAAACGGAGGCAACGAGCGCATGATCAAATACGTCTTTATCCAGAATGACCCGTTTCTCCTCCCCAAGGTGCTCGATAAGTATCTTCGAGAGTTTGCTGATACCACTGCAGGGGTAAACATTCAGTCGGTAGCTCAAGGCAAACGGACGGTTCTCCAAACTGCCTGGGACCTTTACCAGTTGTACGGGTTCAATTATTTCCAGTGGAAGGTACGTCGATACATCGTTAAAAAGATGCTCGCCAAGGTTCAGAACGACATCCTTGGGTCGACCGGGCAGTGCCATAGTGTTGCGTCTGTGGCCAAGAAGTACGGGGTGGAGGTCACCCAGTCCGTTGATGTCAACAGCGAGGAGTTCTTGGCCCACCTTCGGGAAAAGGGCGTGGAGTTCATCGTTTCGATTTCCGGGACCCAGATGTACCGAAAAAAGTTACGTGATCAAACTGCCGCAGGGATCGTGAATTGCCACGGCGCTTTGTTGCCAAAGTACCGAGGCTTGATGCCAAGCTTCTGGACTTTGGCCAATGACGAAAAAGAAGGCGGCGTGTCGGTTCATTTTGTTGACAAGAAACTTGATAATGGACCCATTGTGGTCCAAAAGCGATACCGCATTCACCCGCATGACACTCTTGAAGATGTAATGTCTAGATCAAAAGATTTGGCCGCGGAAGCAATTATTGAATGCGTGCGTTTGGTGGAAGCAGGTGATCCTCCACTGTTGGAGAACCCAGAAGATTGTTCCACTCATTTTTCAATGCCTGGTCCTGAGGATGTACGTCGGTTCCGTCGGGCCGGTCATCGATTCCGTTAACCATGAACACTACTTCCGAACCACTTCTGCATGCTCTTTCCTTCGACATCGAGGATTGGTTTCACATGGTTGAAATTGAGGCGGTTGGGGATCCAAAGTTGTGGCCCGATCTTCCATCACTGGTTGAGCGCCGTACCGACGAAATTCTGGGCATCTGTCAGCGTGCGAATGTTCGCGGAACGTTCTTCGTCCTAGGTTGGGTGGCCGAGCGGTATCCGGCGATGGTGAAGCGCATCGCCGACGAAGGCCATGAAATTGCCACGCATTCATACTGGCATCGAAAGGTGTACAGCTTGACGCCCGAGGAGTTCCTGGCGGATATGCGTCGGTCCATCGAAGTCATCGAATCTTCATGCGGATCGCGGGTTCGCGGATTTCGCGCACCCTCTTTTTCCATCACCCCCGGCAACGAATGGGCGTTTGATGTTCTTCATGAACTTGGTTTGGAATACGACGCCAGTTTGTTTCCAGCGGCGCGGGGTCATGGTGGGTACGGATGCCCGGTTCAAGCTCATCTTTTCGGCGACATTCCAAGTGGACGCCCCTTGCCCGAGCTTCCTATGAGCATTATGTCGATTGGGTCCAAAAGGATCTGCTTCTCGGGTGGTGGATACCTTCGGCTCTTCCCGGGCTGGCTGATTCGCCGGGGTTTGGATCAACTGGCCACCCAAGGCATTCCGACGGTGGTGTACCTGCATCCCCGAGATTTTGCCCCCGATTGTCCACGCGTGCCCATGCCACTTCATCGCCGGTTCAAGTGTTACGTCGGCGCCAAATCAACCGCGTCCAAACTGATCATGTTGTTGGATCGGTACCAATGGGGAACTTGTTCAGACGTACTTCAACGTGCAGGATTGTTGGAGGCGGCATGACCAATCGACACGTTCATCCAATGCGGGGTGCCGACCGAACCGGGCACAGCAAGAGCAGCTTTTCATTCTCACAACGATGTGGACGATTGATTTGGCAAATCTGTTCGCCTTTGGTGACATGGTCACCGCGCCCTTGCCATGGTTGGCGACGGTTTGTACTTCGCTGTTTTGGCGCTCGACTCCACTCCACTGCTCGTGTGTATCCAGGAGTTCGCATATGGCATCCCTCTCGACTGATCATGCACGAGCGATCGTGCTTGGCAGAACGCGTTGATGTCTACAACCCCGCTACTGTTGTTCTCGAAATGGGGGCGACGGTGAGTCAAGGGACGTGGTTGTGTACCGCCACTCATGACTTTGATGACCCTGATCATCCGCTCGTCACCTCAGCCATCCGGATTGGCGAAGGAGCGTGGGTGGCCGGTGAAGTTTTTGTGGGCCCCGGAGTTCAAGTGGGTGCCCGCGCCGTCGCTTTGGCTCGCGCGGTGTTGGTGAAAGACATTCAGGACGACGACGTAGTTGGTGGCAATCCGGCTCAAGTCCTTCGGAAGAGAGGCCATTGATGAATGGCAATATTGATGTGCTGATCATTGCTCACAACGAAGCATTAAATTTGGGTCATTGCCTCGAAAGTTTGCAAGGTTGGGTTCGAAAGATCCATGTGATTGATTCTGGATCCACAGACGGTACGCAAGAGCTTGCAAAATCAATGGGCGCTGAAGTCGTGCATCATGATTGGGAGGG
>NYTZ01000143.1 GCA_002683735.1 Flavobacteriales bacterium | reverse complement strand
GGGCGGTGGTGGATTCCACTACAACGACAGCTGGGACATGCTGTTCTCGGTGTCGGAGCCGACCGTCCTCACCAGTGTGGATGTCCAGGCGGACGTGGCCTTTAGCATCGACGTGTACGTCAAGGATGTCGCGGGCACCACGCTGTTCCAGCAGACCTTCAACCTTGTACCGGGATGGAACACCCTGCAACTGGGGGTCGAAGTTCCCAACGGATCCGGGTATGCCATCGGCATTGAGGGGACCAACGGCGGGCTGTTCCGCAACAACGCGGTCCCCGAGGGAAGCTTTCCTATCGCTGTGGCCGACCGCATGAGCATCACTGGTAATACCACGGACTCGCCACTTGACTATTACTACTACTTCTACCGCTGGGTGGTCGAGTCGCCGTGCGCCCAGTCCACCGATGTGGACGAGGTGGCGCCGGCATTGACGTTGTATCCCAATCCCAGCCGGGAAGGCGCATTGGTGTCCGGCGCAGCAGCCGGAAGTAGGGTGCAGGTGCTGAATGGGATTGGTGCCGTGGTCTGGGAAGGCACAGTGCGGGGAGAACGGGATTGGCTGGACCTTTCTGAGTTAGCGCCTGGTCTGCATTTTGTGCACATCGAAGGCCACAGTCCATTGCGGCTCGTTCTCCGGGACTGACGCTGAGCGCGGCTCTACTCCGCATAACTTGGGGGCATGATAAAGCGTGCTTCTCTTTTGTTCTTCTCTTTCATCTCGGTGGCCCACCTCGGCATGTCGCAAACGGTCCTGCTTCAGGAAACCTTTGATGACGGTATTCCCGCCGGATGGTCCCAGCAGACCTTGGCCACCGACGGCGGATGGTTGTCCGGAACAAGCGCTGAGCTGGAGAGCCAGTGGTGGACCATTGCGCCCCACGGTCAGATTGTGGCCACCAACGACGACGGGTGCGACTGCGACAAGAGCGAGGACTACTTGATCCTGCCCGAGCTGGATTTCAGCGGGGTAGACAACGCCATGCTCGCCTTCTCCACCTATTTTGATGGCGGTACGTACGAGGGCAATACAGAGGGCGCCTTCATCGAATACAGCCTCGATGGCGGCGAAAGCTGGATGCTCATGCAAGCCCTCATCGGCAGCGATGACGGAGCCTGGGGATTCGAAGCTGTGGACCTGGAAGACGTGGTGGGACAATCTTCCGTCCACCTCGCGTTCCGCTACAATGACGGTGGAGGCTGGCTCTATGGCTGGGCCATCGACGACGTTAGCGTTTTGGAGCCGGGTGGACTCGATCTCGCCTTGACTGGACTGGATGTGGCCAACATTGTCATTGCCCCAAGCCAACAAGACCTCGTAGGCACGGTGATTAACCTCGGTGCCGACACCATTTCCTCGTACACCATTGCCTGGAGCATGGGAGGCGAATCCGGTGAGGTGACCATCGACGGGGTGAGTCTGGCGACGGCCGACTCGGACGAGTTCGAGCTGAGCGGCGCCCTGCCTTTTGAAGTCAGCGGAAATGAGTCGGTGCTGGTCGAGGTCGTCTCGGTCAATGGCGGCACCGACGATGTAGCCGGCAACAACAGCCAGTCCGTCGAGATCACGAGCATCTTCTACGGAGAGTATGCAGAGGGCAAGGAACTGCGCGAATACTATTACTACGAGCCCTCTGACGCGCCAGACAATTGCCCGTTGGTCTTCGTTTTCCACGGGTATTCCGGCGACGCCGAGGGCATGATCCAATTCACCGACTTCAACAACCTCGCCGATGAGCATGGCTTTGCAGTGTGCTACCCGCAGGGCACCGAGGACGGGCAAGGCGAGCAGTTCTGGAATGTGGGATACGCCTTCCACGAAAACGAGTACATCGACGACGTGGCGTTCGCAACGGGTCTGCGCCAGTCGCTGATCGACACCCACGGCCTCGACGCCAGCAAAGTGTTTGCCACCGGCTTCTCAAACGGGGGGGACTTCTGTTACCTCCTCGCGTGTGAGGCGTCCACCGAATTCCGGGCTGTGGCCCCGATCGCGGGCATCCTCATGTCGGACATCCAGGCCGAATGCAGCCCCGAGTACATGGTGCCCATCCTCGAAATCCATGGAACGGCCGATGACGTGAGCCTTTATGAGGGAGACCTGGAAAACTTAGACGGCTGGGGATCGTACCCGAGCACGCCCGATGCGATGGCCTTCTTCGTGAACCTGTTCGGCATCAGTCTCCAAGAGGAAGGGGCGTTCCCCGACGCCGTGCCGTGGGATGAGTCCACCGTGGACTATCAGAAGTGGGGCCTCGACGGCTCCTGCCCCCAGGTTTGGCTCTACACCGTTCAAGGCGGGGGGCACAGCTGGCCGGGGGCCTGGGGCAACCAGGACATTGACGCCTCTCTCGAGGCTTGGCAGTTCTTTGCTCAGGCGTGCAGCGAGCCGATGTCGGTGGGGGAGATTGTGCCATCTGGAGACCGGACCGTCGTCCGCGTCACGGACCTGTTGGGCCGGGAGATTGAACCCGAGCCGGGGGTGCTGGTGCTCATCCAGTACTCTGACGGTTCAGTCGAAAAGCGGCTGTCGGCCGAATGATCCCTGACATGGACATTCCCGCCAATCCGGAACTCGACCTGTCCCAGGTGCCGCGCCTCGAGGCATTGGAGTACACCGGCGTATCCGAGCGTTACAGGACGCTGCGGTTGTTGGTGTGGGGCACCGTCCAATTCATAATCACTATGCTGTTGCTGTCGCCATTTTGGGCGGCCTGGGTGCCGGGCATCCAGATCGAAATGGATGTCAGCCTCTGGTTCGTTCCAGTTGGACTGCAGTTGGTCTTGGCGGGGTTCTGGTTGCTTGAGGAGGTCTTTGGTTTTCCGCGACGTGGCTATGCCGTCCGGGACCGGGACATCACCTACCGTTCGGGCTGGTTCAGCCGTTCGACGGTGACCGTGCCGTATGGCCAAGTCCAGCACCTTGAATTGACCCAAGGGCTTTTGGCACGGGCCTTCGGATTAAAGCACCTCAAGCTGTACACGGCAGGGGGGAGCGGCAACCTCCGAATCGCGGGTCTCGCCGAGGAGGATGCCGACGTGCTGCGCAGCGTCCTGGACACCCGCACCGGCAACGCATGACGGACTTCCTGTCGCCCCGCCGACAGCACCCGCTCGGTGTGCTCATCCTGTCTGCCCAGTTCCTGTGGCGGTTTGGGCAGCAGGCGTGGCCCTTGCTCATCGGTGCGTCCTTCAGCGACAACGCGTTCCACAAGATTCTCATCGGCGGGGCCGTCTTCCTCGCCCTGTCCGCGGTCTACGCTCTCATCTATTATCTCCGCTTTGCCTATCATGTGTCTGGCGACGCCCTCATCGTAGAAAAGGGCGTGCTGCGAAGGGAACGGTTGCAGGTGCCGTTTGAACGCATCCAGACCATCCAGCTGTTCCAGGGCCCCATCCAGCAGGCCTTCCGTCTGACGGGCCTGAAGGTGGACACGGCAGGCTCAGCGGGCAGCGAGCTCCAACTGGTCGCCATCCGCAAGGAAGAGGCGAGCGCCCTGCAGGCCTTGCTGCGCCAACGGTCAACAGAGGCACAGCCGCAAACAGGGGGGGAGTCCGCGGTGGAATCCGGAGTGGATGCCGGTCCAGCAGAAGGCGTCGATGGGGCTGCAACAGTCCCCCTTCAGTCGACGGTGGAAACGGCCTCGCCTGAATCGGACGTCACGAAACGCGAACTCGTTTCCCTGTCCTTGGGCGGACTCTTGAAGGTGGGGTTGTCTCAGAACCACCTGCGCAATGCCTTTGCGGGATTTGCGCTTGTCTCCTACGGCATCGGCAACCGCCCGGAAATGATTACCTCGTGGGCGGAGAGCCTGCCGCCGTTCCTGGCTCCCTTGGTGGGCCTGGCTTTCGTCCTGCTCATCTTGCCAAGCATGGTTCTGTTCCTCGTGTCGGGCGTGGTCTTCTCCCTCGTCACGGCCGTGCTGAAGTACTACCGGTTGGAAAGCTCCATCGGCAGGGAAGGATTGCACATCGACATGGGCCTGCTCCGCCGCAACACGTTCCAGGTGCCGTTCGAGCGCATCCACGTGACCATCTGGCGGAGCAATTGGATTCGGCGCAAGCTCGGCTTCGAAACCCTCGAGGTCCGACAGGCGCAGGCGCAAAGCAGCTCGCAAGGTGGACTGCGTGTCATGCTCCCGGCCATGGAGCCCCAGCACAAGGCCATCCTCGAAGGGGAACTCTATCCGGATCTGGAAGCAGGGATACCGGTGATGCAGGTGAGCCCGGTCCGGAGGCTTCGGTGGTTGCTCTGGCTTGCGGCGTTGGCCCCTCTGGTCTGGGTGTGGACGTTCATGTCCGTTGCCGCCGCTGCCGTGTTTTCGGCGCTGTGGGTGGCTTTCACAGGATGGACCACCGCCGAGCGGTTCGCTTCGCTGCGCATGGCGGTGCATGCTGACACGGTGGTCATCGAAAAGGGGTGGTTCTGGCAACGGCGCATTCTGCTGAGACTCGCCCAAATTCAAGGGGTAGAGTGGGAACGCATCATCCTGCTGGAGCGGCGCGCCATAGGCCATCTGGTTTTTCACACGGCAGCGGGGCCAAGGCGGTTCAACTACATCAGACGCACTCAAGGAGACGCCATCCGCTCCTGGGCGATGAACCAGCATCATGCGCAAAGCCGGCGCGCTTGATTCTTCTGGACTTACCTGCTTCCTTTTTTGACCTGAATCGCGAGCAACCCTTCCGCGGTTTGGGGCGTATTTTCCCCGCGCCTGTGGGATGAACACCTTGACTGAGACTTTGGCCTCGGTCTGCTCGACTGTAAAGCGGACCGGCCTGGCCGACATGGAATCCGTGCATTTGATGCGCCGGTTTGACGCCAAATACGTCGTGCCGGAGGCATGGTTGCCGGAGCTGGTGGAGTCCTTGGCAGGCAACGCGCATCTCCTCGAGGTCGCTGGCGAAGTCGATTCCCGTTACGAGAACCTCTACTACGAGCTGCCCGGCGACCCCTTCCTCACGGACCACCTGCGTGGCCGAGCGCGGCGAATGAAGGTGCGCGAACGGCGTTACGTGAGCAATGACCGCACTTATCTCGAGGCCAAGCGCCGGTTTCCGGGCGGCAAGACGGAAAAGGTGAGGGTCGAGCGCGCCCCCAATTTCTCTGCGCCCTTCACGGCCATTGAGCGAGAATTCATTCGAGAACACGTCAGCGACGACGTCGAGCTGGAGCCTCGGTTGCTCGGCACTTTCCAAAGGTTGACGCTGGTGGATTTCGATCGTAAGGAACGCTTGACGCTGGACCGTGGACTTACCTGCGGTCTAGTTGGGCAAGACGCCAAACCCCTGCTGGAAGGCCTCGCCATCATTGAGGTCAAACAGCCCCGTCCGGACCGGTATGGACCTGCTCAACGCTGGCTTCGCAGCCGGGACCAGCGCCAGGGCGTGGTAGGTCGGAAGACCCGTGTGAGCAAATACACCATGGCCCGGCTTACCTGTGACCCGGACATCGCAGCGCGGACCTACCTTGCCACTTATCGGAGGCTGCAGGACGCGAGATCCTGGGCCGAGGACCTGCAAACCCAAACGAGACCATGACCGAGATTGCCCTGCATTTCGCGGCCAACCTGTTGTCCTGCTGGATCATCGTCCGGCTCATTTACCAGTCCAAGGCCAAGCGGCGGGACTTCGTGTTCACCTTCACCATGGTCAGCGCGTCGGTGTTCCTGCTTTGCCGCATGCTGAGCGGCGTCGAGCTGGATTTGGCCTTCGCCCT
>NYTZ01000142.1 GCA_002683735.1 Flavobacteriales bacterium | reverse complement strand
TTTTTTCGAAGACCGCAGCAGCTACCTAAGAAATCGAAAATCATTCGGTGCGAGCGCTCAACTGAGTATCCAAGGGAGGCTTTTGAGTCAAGCATCACGTTTACGTGGCCTCGGAAGCGCTTGCGGTTCAGCGCGTAGCAGAGAAGACAGAGGATCGGCGCGATGACCCAGGTACCCGAGATCGCTACTGTCTCGACGATGTACGCCCAAGTGCAACCACCGCGTTGCACCACCGTCCACACGGACTCAAATCGCGAGGTTCCGCCGATCGGCTCCAGCCGCACCGCGGTGCATGTTGCCGAGCCCCAGCAAGCCATCCTGGTAGGATCGACTGCGACGAAGTCGCACTCTGCGCGGTGCTGCGGACCGCTGCAAGCCCAGCGGCCCGCGGGATGCGGAACGGGCGGATCCAAGCATCCGGGAAGTCGCTCCACCTCCATCGCGAGGCGCCGCGCCCAGAGCACCTTCGCCTCGAGGAGCGCGGTGGAGATCTCGTCCCCCGCAGACATGTTCGTTCCAGTCAGTCCGTAAAGACCGCGCTCCACGATAAGGACGAACACGACGAAGCCGGGCAGCTGGTAGTGGTACGGCCGATGGCTGAGACGGCGGGCCCCTGCGGTAATGTTGTATTGCGCCACGTCCGTACCGCCGAGCACGCGCACGTCCTCGGGAAGGGCTAGAGTCCGAGTCTCGATAGCCGCTTCAACGGCCTTGGTACTAGGTTCCGCGTCGAAGAGCAGATGTGCTATATGGATCCAAGCGACCTCCGTGTCCGCGCTGTCGGGCACGCAATGCGCGGAGCCGAAGTCGAGACGGCCATACTCGCACTTCAAATGCCCAACCAGCCTGCGGCCAACGTCGCAACTTGGCGAACACCCTCGCCCGGGGCCGATCTCCGCGCCGTGCACTGACGCATCGCACGCCACGACGCCGAGCGTCGGCAAGAAGATCTCTCTGCTGACGCACGACATCGGCTCGCATCGAGCGTCCGCCCAGCGGTCCCCCTCGCAAGTCCAGTTCCGCGTCGCTGCGTACCCGGGCAGACACTGGAGCTCGCAAGGCTCCTCGTGTGGATAGCACGGCGCGGTGAGGATCCCGTGCCTGACCGGCGGCGGGGGCTGCGAGCACCGCTGCCGCACGCACGCGCCGCCGAGGAGGCGCAAGTCCCGCACCTCCGCGTCGTAACCGCAGACGAACGTCCCGCGCGGCTCGAAGCCCGCGTCGCAGACGAAGCTGCACGCCTCGCCCGGCAGCACCTCGCACGGCCGCAGCCGCCCGTGCGCGAGGCGTGTCTCCTCCGCCCGGCACCAGCGCCCGACGCGCGCTCCCGGGCGGACCGGAGCGAGCGACGCCGCGACGACCTCGATATCCCCGAGGTCCAGCAGCGGCGCGCCGATCCCAACCGTCCCGCAACCGCGATACCAACCCTCGTGCATCGGCAGCAGTACGAAGGGAGGCCCCATCACGACCCGATCCCACGCAGGCGCACATTCCCCCTCGGACACCCAGAAAGCCCCGGTGAGCTCTGCGTCGCCGAGCGGCGCCGCCGGCACAACGCAGCGCACGCCGGCGGTGCAAAGCGCGAGCCTGTCCTTCGGCATGCGCTGCGTCGCGTCCACGATCGGGACCCCCGGTCGCGGGATGCCGGAGGCGCTGCGCACAAGCTCCCACCGGCCGTCCGGCTCGGCGCGGAGCCAGAGGTAGGGCGCGGAGGAGACAATGGAGCACGCGACGGCGAGGTGGTTCGGCATGCCGACGAAGTGGCCGACGCACGGAAGCGCGCTGCGGGCGGCTTCCACGGGCGCGAGCTTGGACGCGCGCAGGAGCTCCGCGACGGGTCGCACCCAGGCGCCCCCGCTGACGTAGACCACGCGGCCGGCGATGACGACGTCGTCCGTCTCCGCGACCGGCAGGAGCCCGAGCTCCCGCTCGGTGCGCAGGGCCACGACCCGCACCGCGGGGCCCTCCCCGCCCGGGCGCGTCACGATGCCGGCCCAGACGTCCCACTGCGAGTCGAAGGCGCTCGCAACGACCTCGCCCACAGTCAGGATCGCCTCGGTGCCTCGGTGCAGCACACCGCCCGACACGTGCACGACCTCGCTCCGGCTCGACGCGAAGACGCGCAGGTCCACGTTGAGGCCCGGGGCGGAGAAGTGGTGCTCGAACCGAGGCCCGTTGGGGTCCCACGCAGCAACGTGCACCTCCCCGCCGGCGCGGACGGCCTGCACGATGAGCGCCGCGTGCCCGGACGGCGGGCCGAGCTCCGCCTCGACCGCGCGGTGGGCGAGCACCGCCGAGCCGTTGCAGCCCCCCGCGTCCGTCGCCACGGCGTCCGCGCAGGCGCAGGGCCCGCCCGGCTCGGTCCAGAGGAAGGCCGCGAAGTGGAAGCACGCGCGCTGGCAGCCCGCGCGGTCCGCGGCCGGCTGGGCGTAGGCGGACGTCGCGTTGTAGCACCCTTGCAAAGCAACGAAACGTCGAAAATGTATCGCGTCCGGCGGTAGGGGCTGCCAACCGTCCTCGACGCGAAGCCTGTACGGCCGCGAGCCCTGCTCCGCGTCCGCGTCCACGAAGACCTCGAGCTCCTCGTCGCTCTCCGCGTCGACGTAGACACAGCGCCCTTGCGCGGCCGGACCCGCCAGGCCCCCGGCCACAACGCTCACAGGGAAGTCATCCGCAAGCAAGTACCCCTGCACACGGCCGAAGATGCTGCCTGTGTCGACCATCTTCGCCTTTACGTCGCCGCCCCGGCCGCCCAGCGTCCGCCCGGGTCCAGACGCGAACCAGAGCTTCCGGCCGGGAAGCTCGCGCACGTCGACCGTTTTGCAGCGGAAGACGTCGCAGATTTCGCGCGCCGGCTGCGGCGGCGGCGCCTCGAGCGCTGCGACGAGCGCGCCGTCCGCGTTCACCGCGAGCTCCCAGTTCTGCACGCTCAGCGGGATCACGTCCCCGAAGGCGGACCCGTCCAACGCGCTTCGCACGCGCTGCATCGCAAGCACATCCGTGGCGATGCTAACCGGCACAGAGGACGTGGCCGTGCCGACCGGCCGCCGGGTGTCGCCGGCCAGCACGCCGAAATACATAGTGGCTTTGTTGGAGCTCGCCGTCAGGTCACCGACGAGCAGGCCGGAGGGGTCCTCATCCACGAACTCGGCCCAGCACTCGAGACTAGTATCCGTGTGGTCCGCAACGGCGAGTTCCTCCACCACCACCATCTCGCCGCTTGCCGTCGGCTGAACGAGCTCGACCACACCTACTGCCGACCACGAGCCCCGGATCGTCCAGATGCCCGGCGCCGCGGGCTCGGGTGGCAAGTTCCCGGCGCCCTTCCAGCGGAGAACGGTGTTTCTGCGCAGGGTGGAGGAGCGGTCCCGCAGGCCGATACGGGTGTAGACCATATTCACGCGGAGGTCCTGGTCCTCGAAGAAAACCTCAAGGTGCGGCGCCGGGATGAAGGTGGCGTTCCGCGTGCCGTAGCGCGTCCGCGCCTCCGCGATAGCTTGCGGTGCGCTTATGGGCCCCGGCAGCGTTAAGTCCCAGACGGACGGGTCGTCCACGTCGAACTTCCTTGCGACCTCCTCGACGTCGCCGAGCTCCTCCGGGAAGATCACGAACACCTCGTCCGTGACGACGTCCAAGTCCTCCTCTTCCAAAGCCATAAGGACCGCGCTGTCCTCGCCCGCGATGAGCGCCTGCTGCGCTTTCTCCGTCTCGGTCGGCTCAGGAACCGCGAGGGTCGGCGCGACGACCGTCACTGTGCCCGTGAAAGAGTTCATCGGCCGCAGGCTGTTCGTTCCCTCATAAATGATATCCACGACCGGCGGCGCGCCGAGCTCGACGAAAGAGTGCTGCCCGCGGAGCCGCACATCGGCCAGAAAGCGCGCAAGGTCCAAATCAGGCGTTGGCGGCGGCACGCTCTCGAAGCTGTACGTGCTGAATCCGTTGGTTTTCACCGCGTGCCCTTCCGCATCGACCTTCTGGTACCCCAAGAAGGCGGAGTAATTCCCGGGAGGGTTGATGGTCAACACTCCCGCGACCTGGTCGATGTCCGTGTCGAGGTCTACGAAGACCGCCTGCGGGATGGTGTACTGGTCGACTTCAAGCAGATTTGCACATTGCGCAAAGCTCGGGCTTCTGATTCGTAATCCCGTTGATGATTTCGCGGTCAACCACACTCCAGAGCAGACGGCGGAGACGCAATATCCTGAAGCGCCGGGAAACCCGTCGACCATTTGGCCGTCGACTGTCTGCACCTCGATCTGCTGATTCGCGCCCGTCACGGTCAGCCGGCCGGCAAGCAAGTAACGCCGAGGGTCGTGGTCCACGAACTGAACGGAGAGTGCGCCGAAGTCCGTGACCGCGACAGACGTCGCGTCCGAGATGTTCCCGTGCGCCGCCTGGGCCGTCACCTCGAGCGTTGTCGGCATGGTTCCCGCGGGGCGCGCGGCTGCGAGGCCCATGGCGAGCGGAAAAGCTCCTTCAGGGCCTGAGAGCGTCACGACGTGCTCCTTCGTCCCGTCTGGAAGCAACGCATGCACGTACAGACGGGCGGCAGCCTGAGGCGCCATGACGGTCAGCATTCCCGCAAGGCCGCCGCTGCGGCAGTCGACGTCCGTGAAGGCTACGAGAGTCGGACGCGCCACGTCGATAAGATCCGGAAAGTCGATCACCGTCGCACCAACGCGGAACTGGACCTGCTCTTTCCTGCTCATCTTTCGTAACATCACATACTGCTAAAACTGCTTACACCGCTTCCACTGCTCCAACTGCTCTCATACTGCTCCCTGGTGAACAGCTCGCTTCCCACAGCGCGCCGCTAGCTCCTCTCCTCACAGCATAGTTCTTGAGTTGACCTGCTCTTTCCCGACGAACAACGGATCCGCTGAGGTGCTGATCGTGATGTCTGCACGCACCGTATGGGGGATGGCCGTGAAGTGCACCCAAGATGTTGTCTTCGATCGCCAGTAGATCTCGAAGATTCGCGGGCGAGCGGGGACGGCGATCAGCACCAGGGTCCCCTCGTATTTTCCCTGGTCAGGGTCTGTATCCGACACAGAGTACGTGATGCTGAGGTCGTCGAGCGGCACAATCAACTTCGGCCACGACGCGAAACCTCCGAAGGTGTCCACCGCGATGACGGAAGTGTTCACGTCGAAGGCGAGCGGGCCGACCGGAATCCCCGTCACCTCCGACGCGACCGCGGTGAGCATCGGGGAGCCGAGCTCGGAGGGCACCGTCATGTTGCTCGAGCCGGCCGGAAGCCGGAAGACACGCACCAGCGCGGGGGTCGCCGCGTCGGTCGTGACCGTGAGCACGCCGCTCAGAATCCCGAGCCGCAAGTCCATGTCCACGAAGTCGACCGTCAGCGGTTTCGGCGGGACGAAGGCGTCCACGTCCCCAGTGGAGATTGTGCCCTCCTCTCCTGGAATACGCAAAGTAAGCGTTGTGGCGTTGGCGGTGACCGCCACTGTGGTGTTCGATCCAGTGAGAGACACAACTTGCCCCGCCTCGACAATCTCCACTGCCGGAAGGTCGGAATCGAAGTGGAGCGTAAGCTCGCCGCGGAGCGCCCCCCGCGCCGGGTCCAGGTCGTGGAAGTCGAGCCTCCGGATGCTGAACACCGGCGACACG
>NYTZ01000141.1 GCA_002683735.1 Flavobacteriales bacterium | reverse complement strand
TGGCGTCCTGCATGCGGAAGTCCTGGGCGTCACCGCCCCACTTCAACTTCACCACAGAGTTGCGGCCACCGATCGGATTGGCCGAGCCGTGCAACTGGTTTGCGGCGGTCAATCCCCCGGCCAATTGGCGGTACCAGTCCACATCGTCAGGGTTGACCACGTCTTCAATCGTGACCTCAGCGGTGCTGGCCCGGCTGCCTTCATTGACTCCCCCGTTGATGCCCGTATGCGAATGGCAATCAATTAAACCTGGGGTGACATGCAAACCGCTGGCATCCACCACACGGGCTGAGGTTTCTGGAGGAAGCCCTGTTCCCACATCAGTGATTTGCCCCCGCTCGACCAGCATCCAAGCGTTGTCCAGTATGCCCGCGTCCGAAGCAGTCCAAATGACCGCGTTGGTCAGCAAGATACTTTCGGCTACCGGCGATTTGAATCGACCGTACCCGCCAAGAGGAACGGGGAGATTTCGATTGGGCTCTGGCAGTTCCGTCGCCAATTCGAGATCATCATCAGTCGGTACGTCCGATTCGCCGCCCGCACGGGACACCACCCGGGTGCCTTCGACCGGCAACGAGCCCATGGGTGATTCAATCGAACCAGACAAGATGCCATCGGCAATCGTGCCCGACAAGACACCCTCCCCACCCGGGGTCGAAGTTCGAAGTTCAATCATCGATGCCTCGGCATCAAAGGAGCCGCTCGAAAGAGGAACTTCTTGATCCATCATGGACATGGAACCGGTGATGCCGCCGTCGGCTTGCAAAGTCAGCTCCGCATCGATGGTCATTTCAAAGCCTTGATCTGGAATCGACAGCGTGCAGGTCCACAGACCGCTAACCGGATCCGGACCCAACATTTGTTCGTCGTCAGAGGACTCTGCTTCATTTTCAGAGACCGCAGCTTCGGCCATTGGTTCGGAGAGCACACCTTCAAAACCCACCCGGTGGCCGTCGGTGGCCACGAAAGCGCCGGTCAGTCGGTCTTCAATCAAAACCGCGCGGAATGTGGCCCATCCCCGATGCTCCATCAAAGCGGCGTCAACGGAACCGCCGATCAATTCGCCATCGACTTCCACTTTCTTGGTGGCGAACGCGGTGTCGCCTTTGGTGAAGGTGATCTTCTTGGCTTTCCGGTCAAACGAACACGACATTTGCTGACCGTCGGTCAACTGCAAGGTGCCTTGGTTACGGAAAGGATCCACCGGAGGCTCTTGCACCACATGCTCGACCCCGCCGACCCAGACGGTTTGGACGGAAGTCCCTTTTTCGAAGGGCTCACCATCAAAGACCACCAAGTTGGCCATGTGACCCGGTGCGACGGTACCCGCCCATGAATCAATGCCAAGCAATTGTGCGGGAATGGTGGTCAACGCGGCCATAGCGTCGGTTGGGCTGAGGCCACGGCGAATGGCTTGGCGGATGCGGTCGTGGATATCGGTGGGCTTTGAAAGACCGTGGGCGGTCAAAGAAAAAACCACGCCCGCGTCACGCAAGCGCGCCGGGTTGGAGGGGGCTTCGTCCCACGTCATCAAGTCTCGCAACGACAACGAGTCCGCTTCTTCGGCGTTTCGAACCACTGGTGCATCCGGGAAGTCGACCGGTAACACAAACTCCCTACCCATGGCAACGATGTCATCCAGTCGACGGAACTCGTTGCCGGAGCCGAGCATGACCACGTCCAACTCAAACTCTTCCGCGAGGGCGTGGGCCCGGGCGGCATTCACTTCATCCTTGGTATCAAACAACACCGACTGCCCGGCCGAGAGAATGGGGGCCAAAGCCACCATGGCGTCCGATTGCGGTGGGCGGGGACCAGAAGTGCTTCTGGTCATCCAGCGTTCGTGCGCGGCTTGATGGTGGGTCGCATCCATCAAGGTTTGCCGGGCCAACGCGATGGATCCCATCAAAGAGACTGGATAACCCTCAAGACCCCAGCTGCCTCCACGGTCAAAGCCCATGCCTTGCATGGTTTCCCAAGACCACGATCCCGTGGCCAATCCGTCTTCTTGGGTGGTGGCAAGCAACGTTCCCGTTCCTCGAAAAATTCCTTTGCTGGGTTGGACGGCCACCAAAGTGAAGCCCGCCCGACGGTGTGCAGACCGCTTTCCAGAATCCAGAGGAAGCGCTGCGCTGGTGAAATCAAATTCTGGGTGGACCAAACGGTTCCAGTGGGACCCGGCTGCGTCGCCAATCTCAGCTTCAACCAGAACCGAGGGATCAATGAATCCAGGGGCAACCACTTGTCCGTTCAGGTCATGGACAACGGCACCGGGTGGAACTTCACCGTTGGATTCGACCGAAAGCACACCCCCATCGCGAAGCACAATGGTGGCGTTCTCCACCCTCTGGCCCGGAGCAGGAATGAGCGTCGCGCCGACCAAAGCATGCGTACGGGGGGCCGCACTGGTCATGCCATTGGGACGATTTTGAAATTGAGCGTGGGCGTGGTTCCCAAGCGGGACCAAATACACCAGTAGCGTCGAAAGCAAAAGCAGACTTCGGGTCATGCCTAAAGCCTATCCCCCTTGGCCCACCAATGACGGGCTACTGAAGCGCCGCTCCCAACGGATCCCAGACAATTTCTGGTCGGTTGTAGTCTGCGCCACCTTCTTTGAGACCGGTCGAGTCGGTGGTGATGGCGTCGTTAAGGTAGTACTGGACGGAACCATCGCCACGAAGAACATGCCCACCATCGTCATGCCGGGCCGCAAAGTGACGCCAATTGGCCAGATGCTGCCTGAGATCTACGTTGGAGAACACATCGTCCGCCCGCAATTCGTCAGGCCGGGTCCGCTTTTCCAGCATCAATACGGTGACACCAGGCTTCAGAATTTGGGTTCGCTTCATTACAAAATTGGGATCGGTGGCAATGTCAAATGCTGGAGATTCTTGTTCCACAAAAGTCCGTTGAAATGCATCATCAAGGGCTTCGTTGGGGACATAACAAAAGAAAGCACTCGGCTGTCCTTGCGGCCAACCTTGAACCACATAATCGTCAAAGTTGTCCGGAATACCAGCAGCTGGGTCGATGTAAATGGAGTCTGAAGAGGGCAGCGGCAACAGTGAAGGGTCATCAGCAGAGTCCGTCAGAATGTCGCCATATGGCCTTTGATCCAAATAAGGCGGCAATGCATTGGCCCAAAATTTCCGTTCGCACTCACGTTGGGTCCAAAATTGGCCACTGACCGCAACTTGGCCGAAGTTGTAGCTCAACTCACTCCAATCACCCACTCCGAACCAAGGTAAACCCTCCTTGTTCTCATTGGAATACGTCTGAGCCGCCACTCCCCACTGCCGCAAATTGCTTTGCGACTGAACGGCCTTGGCCTTGCTATTCGCTCCACTCAGGGCGGGGAACAACAAGGCAATCAGAAGAGTGATGATGGCAATGACCACCAACAACTCCAACAACGTAAAACCGGTGCGGGAACGCGGGTTGAGAAGTTTGGACATCCGTAGAGGGTATCCCGATCTGAAGTGCAGGTCGAGAACAGGGGCAAAACCGAACATTGGGGGTGTCCCACGTTCTGTTTGGCCAGCGAGAACGCAAAGATATTGACTCCATAGTGAACAAAGAGGGGTAGGCTGATTTCGATATGTCCAATGTCTCCCGACGCGATGCCCTCAAAATTTCCCTGCTCACTGGCGCCATGCCTTTCGCACGCCATGGTGGTCTTCCACGGCTCCGAACTGACCGATTACGCGTGGGCGTGATCGGAGTGGGCAACCAAGGCGCCGCCAACCTTAATGCTGTGGGGCATGAACACGTAGTCGCCCTGTGCGATGTGGATGACCGATACCTAAAGAGCGCCGCCAATCAACATCAAGACGCCGCCACTTTCCGGGATTACCGCGAGATGTTGGATGCGGATCTGGATCTCGATGCCGTCGTGGTTTCGACGCCGGACCACACCCACGCCCCCGCTTCGATGGCCGCCATGCAACGGGGGCTGCACTGCTACTGCGAAAAGCCGCTCACCCACAGCGTGGAAGAGGCCAAGGCCATGGCCACATTGGGCCAAGATCTGGTGACCCAGATGGGGACGCAAATCCACGCCGGTGACAACTACCGGCGGGTCGTGGAATTGATGCGAACAAAGCCCATTGGCAACGTCACGGAAGTTCATGTCTGGTGCGGAAAAGATTGGTCCGGGGGACGAAACACTGCTCCAGAACAACCGGTACCCGATCACCTCGACTGGAAGTTGTGGCTTGGGGACCGGGCCGACCGTCCGTACCGGGACGGCTTGCACCCCGGAAGCTGGAGACGCTTCTGGGAATTTGGGGGCGGCACCTTGGCCGACATGGGCTGCCACTACATGGACTTGCCATTTTGGGCTCTTGAACTTGGCGCTCCAAAGCTTGTCACCGCCGATGCTCCCGAGCCAGCACATCCGGTAGGCACGCCCAAAGATCTCCACTGCGTTTGGACGTTCAACCACCAGGGGCACGAGTTGGTCTTCCATTGGTACGACGGTTCCCGACGTCCAGACTGCTTGTCTTCACTGAGGTACGACAATGGTCAGCCCGTCGACTGGAATTCGGGCGTCCTTTTCGTGGGCGAGGACGGCATGGTTCTTGCCGACTACGGACGCCATTATCTGCTGCCCGAGCAACAGTTCGTGGGCTTCACACCGCCCCCAGCAAGCATCCCCAGTTCCATCGGGCACCACCGTGAATGGCTCGAAGCCATCCGCACTGGTGATCCCACAACCTGCCATTTTGCCTACAGCGGTAATTTGACTCAGACCGTGCTTTTGGGCAATCAGGCGTATCGCGCGGGCGGATCACTGAAGCTCTGACGGAGTATGTCCCAAACCACGCGCCCGCCACCACAGCCAGAGACCCTGGGCCAAATAGCCCACACTGGTGGCGGTTCCCGCGACCACCAAGCCTCCGTACTTGCCCGACCACACGCCCAACGCCAGCAACGAACAGTCGACGACCAAAAAGCACACCACACTTTCGGTGATGGCTCTGGTTTTGTGAAAGTGAACCAAGAAGCCCTGCCAATAGGAATGCATGCAATTCAAAATGGCAATCGGGGCCACAAACCAAGCGGCGTAGCGGGCCAACTCCGCCAACCGCGGCTCGAGACCAAGAATTTCTTCGAAGTACCACGCCCCCAGCGGTGTGGCAAAGCCAAGCGAAATCAGTGATGCCGTTCCTCCCACGGCAAGTCCCATTCCAAACAACGTGCGCCGTGCGTCGTGCGCGCCGGCGTGTTTGACCACCACCTCATTGAACGCGTGTCCCACACTGCGCAGCAAAAATGTCGATCCCATCAAAGGACCCCACACCGCCAAGGTGTCGACGGGATTGGGCATTTGGGCCATTGCCGTTGAACCAATCGGACGGCCAATGAACCCAATCAATGGGGTGATGGCCAAGGGCCAATAGAAGACCGCGATGCTCTTCCAACCTGGAGGAGGAGAAGCGTGTTCAGCCAATGGGCCCCGCAGCACCTTTCGCATGAAGCAGCGGGCGGCAATGGCTTCGCAGAACACCGCAAACGACAACGCACCCCCGGCCAGAGCGGCCCCATCAAGCCAACGGGTCCAAAGTCCCACCGCCAAGAACAAACACAGCGTCAACAAACGAACCCCGGTGCCTTTGGTGACGGAGCTGGCGTATCCAAATCGAATCAAGACACCCTGGTGGAAACGGCGGTCGGCAATAGCCCACGTCCACGGCGTCATCCACTGCAACGAGCGGCGGGCGGGCTCCAAGGTCTCCGCCGGTGCCCCCATCACGTCCCCCACGATGACATCAAAGAGTGGTGTGAAGGCCACCGCGACGTGCACCACCGTGCAGGCCGCCGCCAAAGCATGGCTGAAGAACAACAACCGGCGGTACGCCGCGCGATCAGTGCACAACTTCGTGCTGGCCGCGAGCAACATGATGATGGGCGTTTCGATCAGAATCGCCAGCGGGAAAGAAAGTCCGCCGTGCCCCGCGAGCTGGGCGGTGGAATCGGGAAGCTTGGTGACTGCACCCACCACGAATGGATCTTCAACCGCCATCAGCAACCAGCTGAGAGCAAGGGGAATCCAATCACGAAGAACATCGGCGGCCCGCAGCGGGCGTGCGGGCTGCATTCGTAGATTCTAGGT
>NYTZ01000140.1 GCA_002683735.1 Flavobacteriales bacterium | reverse complement strand
CCGGCAGGTCTTGATTATGATCCAAAGCCCACCCCCTCTCTCAACCTCACCTCGTGCATCGTTCCGTCCTTCCGCTACTCCCGCTGCTCCAACGCGTTCCACAGTAGTCACGCGCAGCGTCCCCTTCCTTTGTGATGCATGGGCAGGGGCGTTATGGGAGTTGGTGGGGTATGATCATTGCATTTGGTCAGGGCGTGTGGGGGTCGCTCTTGGTCACCTTCCTCATGGCGATCGTGAACGCGTGCCTCAGGAGCGCGTTGGGGGCCTTGGAGACCATGCCGGGCGTCCTTGCGAAGTGCCTCGCAAGTGAAGAGGGCGACCACGTGGTGCAGGAGTTCATGAACATTGTCAAGTCCCGCTTCGAGGATTGGCAGGCGGCCAGTTGTTGCAGCGACGCTTGGGTGAAGCAGAAGGCCGAGGAGAGCCCATGGGAACATCCTGTGGCGCAGGAGATAGCCTCTCAAGGTATGTCGGACAATTGGGGCGCCAGGACGGCACATATGTGTTACGAGATTGCCGAGAATTGTTTCCAGCTCGGGCAGACGAAGATGATCGAAGATTCATTTCAAAGGCTCAGGGACGCTGAGTCAAGGCACAACGCAAGCAGGGTCTTGTCGCTCATCAAGACCTGGGTTACTCCGATTCAGCGGAGGGTGCTTAACAGCGTGCACAAGTACGACGAGATGAGCTACAAGGAGTGCCCCATTTCCAGGGCCGCGCAACTGCCGACCAAGGTGCCTTCAACGTACTTCCAGGTGAGGGCGAACAAACCGGTAGTGAACTTGCATGGGATATCTTCCAAGGGTAATGCGACGTGGAAGACTTGCACTGCCCTCTCTGGCGCGAAGGACTTCGCGCACATGGCGCTGTTCGCGCATTGCAGGAGCACCGGGGTGTGGGAGTTGGCCGAGTCCTGCTGGCTCAGTTGTTTGCTCCCGGCGGGCACGCTGTGCCGCCGCAAGTGCACGCAACAATGGTTCATGAGCCTCGGCGATGTGGAGCACGCTGCGGTTCTGCTCTGGGGCGTCGAGATAGGGACGTACGACGGCGACGACTTCTTCAGGCCTCGCGGCTTTGACTCTCGCATTCCTGCAAGCTATTATTGGGACGTGGTCTTGAACACGGGAGCCGATTTCGGTTGGGAAGTCTTGCCGGTCTCTTGGTGCGGCCCTGCGTACTTTGCCGCCCACCGGAAACGTGCGATGATGAGTGCGCTCGCAGACGCAGGTGAGCCTGGCAAGCAGCCGGCGCGGCACGGCCCGCCGTTCAAAGGTGTAATGGCTCGAAAGGTGGGAGAGCCTGTCGGCCCGCTCCAGGCAGCGGCTAAGGAAGCGTTCTACAACATCAATTTTGAGACGCTCAAGAAGCTGGCCAAGGTTTTGCGCATCGCGACTCCAGATGGCGTTGGGACGATCTTCAAAGTTCTCGTGGCCCTTATCACGGAGTATCTCCCGACAATTACGGAAGTGGAGCTCCTCAAGATCTTGGATAAGCGCCGGCTCCAGCAACATGTTGATGCTGAGTTTTATTATTGCGATGCTATCCAGGCTGCGTTCTCGGAGAGCGACCTCAAGGAGGTCTCGAAAACGTAGAGCCAGCGCACCCCGTGTACCCTGCCCCCGCCGTACCTTCCGTGACACCCGTGCCCCGCCCCGCGCTTCCTCGTACCCCGCACATCCCCCGGGTAGAGGTGTGGAGGTCCGTACAACATCGGGCAAGTTAATGATGCGAGCACACTTTAGCGGTGTAGCTGTTTGCGCGCCATCTCACGGAGACACATTCATTGCATGTTGTCGTGCGCCCAGAGTTGAACGCGCCTCGCATTGCAGCTTCGAGGCTGACCTTTGTAGGGAATGCGTTTCTCATAGAGTTTAGTCCATCGTGTGAGTCTTGGTAGCTTCGTAGCAATAAAGTTGTATCTGAGGTTCAGCAGCACGCCGAGGATGTCGAGGAGAAAACCAAACATGGGAAGGCGTTCAGCGCGGAGTTGAACAAGTTCCGCAAGGACGTGCATGCGAAGAATGCAGCTGCACCTGGCGGCGGCGGCGGAGTGCGGCCTTCGCTCCCGAAGCCTGACGTCACGACAATCTCGCAGGAGGAGGCGAGCGCGTTCATCGCGCCAACGGCGCGTTTGTACAAGGCGGTGGAGTCGAACAGGTGGAAAGTTTGGTACCCAGGTCGCAAAGGGATCTCGCGATCGTGGCTGCTGTACGGGGAGATCCTCGCTTTGGGGAAGTGTACCGCATGGACGTGGCATTGCCACGAGGAGGCAACCGGAGAAGAGTGTCCACACGAGTGGATCAAGAAGATTGACTGGAGGGTTGGCTTCTGAAGGCCAGAGTGTGATGTAGACACCACTGCTTTTTGGATTGTGGTGCAGGTAATGTTTTGAGGTGCGCTTGTTGTCGTCGCGGGTGCGTTTGCGGTTCACATGTCTGCGCAATAGCGCGTGTGGTTTCGGATTCATGTTTCGTTGCGTTTGTGGCGAAGTAGCAGTGTGCAGATTGGTTGGTAAGAGGTGTTTGTGTTATCCATCTTCAAGGTTATCTGTATGCCCATACGTACGTGCTTGTAGGTTGACAGGACGCGAGGTCGGCGCCAAGACTGGGAAGCAATATGTAAGTAGCCATGCTATTTCATACGCAGCCAGGTGGGTCATAGGAGATACGTCAGCGGCTCGGTGAGATGGCGGTATTTGCAGTGTAGGCATACTGGGCGTTGCATGTGCCGTAGTGTTTCTGGTGCCTCGCCAGGAATGCGTGGCACTGCTGCACCTTGAGCCGTCTGAAGCACCAACGCGAGGTATCCTGAGGGGCTTTCCCTTATAGTTCTTGTAGCGGCAGCTGCAGCTGTAGCGGCAGCAGCCTTTAGTGAAGCGCTAAGTGGCGACGATTAGTAGTTGTCAGCAAGGCGGCGGTGGTCTCTGGGGGGAGCATTAAGGTAGAGTTGCTGTGGCGCATGCGCATTGAAACATGTACCCTATGCGGGCATGCTTGGCAGGAGTGGCAGACAAGAGACGCTTTGTTTAGTTGTTTGCCCTGCACCTTCCCCGCCTCCCCACACTTACACGTACCTGGCCAGCGTTTTACCCACATGCGTGCTTGATGTTTGGAATTTCTTTACCCAGTTGAGTGATGTCTTCTCGTTGAAAAGTTGCTTGCGCCCTCCCTTGCGTTTCCGTCGTGTCCATGACACATGTCGTTGGAACATTGTAGTTCGTGCGCCTGCGTTGCATTTACGCGTGAAGTTGGTTGCGTGCTGGTTGGGTTGGGAGCATGTTACTCAACAGGTTCTAGGGTGACTCTCGAGGGCTGATGGTTTTGGAATGTGGGCAGTCTGGGGCGCGTCTGCAAATGCAGCGCGACGCGGGTTGCAAGACTGTGCGAATCGACTTCGCGTCCTTAGTGTTTTTGGCATCATCGCTTTCTGCGGTACGATGCTATCAGTAGCGTTCCGAGGAACGCCCCCAATCTACAGTGATAACAATTCTCTTGCATAATTCTTGGTCATCGTTACGCTACCTTGCGGCATTACCGGTTGGCGCATTCGGCGCCAACATTGTTTTCCTGATATGATATAGGTTCTCCGTTGAGAACGTAGTGCCCAAGGACGGGGCCTGAGGCAGGATGATCACAGTGCGCTTTAGAGATGCACGTGCGCATGTTGTTAAAGCAGGCCTGACCACGTGCCAACCTTGAGAACGCTGCGCAAGAACGCCCCACTAAACATATTGGCCTCACTGTCGATTTGACCACGCACGCATTCTCAACGTCTCTGAAGGAACGCTAAATCGGCACACTCGACATCCACGCCATTGAGCATCAATCCAGAAGCTCGTCCGAAGGCACGGTGGAAACAAACACTTCGTTTCTTGCATAGATCCAAGCAACCGCACATAAGATGCACACGAGTATGGAAGCGCGTGTATGGCTGTGTGTGCAAGTGCCATTGAGTCCGTCACGAGGCCAGGCCTACCCGACATGCAGCTTTCAAAGATGCGCCCAAGTTTTGCATTGCCAATGCATGCAAGTGATGAGCCCTTGCTAGTAAGAACTTGGGGTTAGATCGAGGTGATTTGAACTGCGTGAGTTGCGTTGCAGTTGTTTGGTTCCAGTGCCTCGGATCTCCTGCATCGTTTCTCTGAATTTCCTTTGAGGCGGTGTGGAGGGCAGCGATGCCTCTTTGCGTGGACACGCATGCGGAGGCGCAGGCGCTTTACGACGCCGGCTACGATGAGGATATCATGAAGCCCTCCATGTTCGGAACAGTGTGGATGGCCCCGCTATGTAGATACACTTGGTTGTTGGTTTTCCATTGCACATCTCTTGTGGAGCGTTGGGCATTTCTCTGTGTGAGGTGTTGCAGAGCAGCGCACGTTTCTTAGCATCCCTTCCCCCCGTGGGTGACAGGATTACAACAAGTGCTCTGAAAGCGACATTGAAGACGACATGAGGAGCAGAGGCGAACTTCCGGAGGAGGATGAGGTCTGGCGGGCTTTCCGGCTCACAACGAAGACGCCTCCGAAGGGAACCAAGAGCCGGACGATGACACTGACGCCAGAGAAGCCAACGGAGAAGCGAACTGAGGCTGTTGCACGGGTAACTCATTGTGACAGCAAGAAGTACATGTCTCCGAAGGTGCAAATTTGGGCGGAGGCTCTCTTCTGGTTTGGGCGGAGGGTCGGGTGTTGAGGTTTGGGCGTGACCTTAGGAAGCCGTCCTGTTGTGTGGTTACTGGCAAGAAGCTATGGGGAAATTTATTCATATGAAGGTGCCGTTGCATTCTGCCCTTGTGCCCCTATACTATGAGTTCCTATACTACGTCACGCTTCTTGCTGTGAGCGCCGTGTAGGCCAGTCTCCCAGAGATCGACAGCGCCCAGGGTGGCCGCTTGCGCGTACGTCGTCGGAAGGAGACGATGCTTGTAGGAGTACTGGGGAGTGGGATGCGTTGTGGGACTTTCTTTGTGAGCGCGAGCGCACGTCGTCGCCATGCATGCAGCCTGCGTAGCCTGGCAACGAACTATTTCTCGCTGAGCTTTGGTCATGGTAGGGTCGTTGTGTCTTCGTGCAAACGTTGCGCCATAGCTACTTTGACGTAATGTAAGTTACAACCGGCTTTAAAAGCAATCACCTGACTCTTAAGTCATACCTGGTGCTTTCGCGGCTGTGTTTCTTGACGTGATGCTTGGTTAGGTTGCGCTCGGCCATAGCTCGAAGGCATTGCGCCGACATACCCATACGTCTTTTCTTGTCTTAGCGGTTTGGTTCCTTTAGGCCCGCTCTTCTGGCCTTCCCTTGTGCGACGTGGGGGGTGTAGCAGCGTGCTGTGCGCAGCGCAACCCCGGGCCAGGAAGAGAAGTTGCTCGACGGCGCCTGTGGTGGCAAGAAGGTCAAGCCAGGCGCGTGCCTTGCACCCTGTTTCTTTGTAAACCTGCACGTACGCTTCACACCTGGGTTCCGTGTTCCCGTTCAAATGTTTTTTGCAGGCTGGTGTTTCGAGATACCCACGTAGCATCTCTTACTTGAAAGTGGGTGTTGTGGTTCATTTTGCGATGCATTCGTTGCGGTGCTATGGTCCGTCGATGGATATAGATAACGAAAGCGATGAAAATGCCACCCGAGAAAAGCCGCAGGGTCTAGCATGAGAGGACGCCCCACGTTCATAGTAGATGGAAGGGACGTGGACGGGTGGTGAGGTGTTTGCGCAGTTATCACGACGATCACGAAGATTACGAAGAAGAAGAAGCCGGCTGCGAGACGGGTGCTTTTGAGCTCTGACTCAGACTAGGTCAGGACGGGGAAGCAGCGCTGCCCAAGTTGCAGTTTCTGGTATTGGCCATCAGGCGTCCCTTTGTAGTGAGATGGGTGTTGGTTGGGGCGGCGGGAAGGGATAAACGAAGAGTGGCAAACTGTGGTGGTTGGTACGCGTAGCATTGCGTGTCGCAGCGCTTTCATTGTGTAATTACGTTATGTCGCGTTTGCTGCCTTTGGTTGCCGATCTCTGTTCAGGCCCGGCAAATCTGAAATCGCTGAAGGGGTTTCTGGCACTTCAGTTGTTGCTGGTGGAGTCTAGGGGACTCCAGCGTGGTGCCGCCTATAGGTGACATTTGCATGTCTAACCATATGAATTGCGGTAGCGTCTCATGAAGCAAACGATCTCCTCGAGTAAGTCAGGTTCGTGCAACTACTGTGAGCAAAGTCGAGTTAGGGTTGTTGATTAGTATGAGCTCTTGAGCTAGCGAATGCAGTAGCCGGCTTCCTCTTAGTCTTGGTTTCGAAACACGAGAAACACACACACACACACACTTGGAAAAATCGTAGCTTGGTTTGGGCCAACAGACTTCGCAACTTTATTTGCACCAGCATGTTGTTCAAGAGCTCTGAGGACCGGCTTTGCATGCATTAGTCCAGCGGAGGAAGCTACCGCGTGTTTCAACGCGATGGCTCCCGTCGCGGTGCAGATCGATGCTCCAGCAGGCTCTGCAATAATGATCCAGGTGCACACCCCAGAAGATACGGCGCAGTCTTCTGCGTTAAAGAGCGAAAAGGATGTGGCGCCGTTTAAGTCTGCGGTCAAGGTCAGCGTGCAGAAGCCCGAGTGTACCAAACAATGCCTAAACACGTGTCCCCCTCAAGCGTTCAAGGCCGTTAAGAGCATTGGAGAGGTGACGGCGCGCACCTTGGTGAACGGCCGGCCTTGGAAAACGTGGGGGGACGTCGCGAGGGCTGAAGGCATTGGCGAGCAGAGGTTCATTCGCCTCCAGAAGTTCTTCTTCATCAGCGACGAGTGTGAAGGCTCCGCGCCGGACGCCTTTGACATCGGCGAGGAGTTCGAAGCCATCGAAGCCGCATGAGCATTTGTGTGTCTGGGGGCATTGTTGCGAGACAACATCTTGCATGGTTGCCAGAGTCCATCTAGGAATCAAGCTCTGTTGTATAGCGAGAGCGTTGCTGCCATGAGCAGGCAGCTTCGCAATTAGAGTCGTAGGTTGTGTTCACAGCCTTACAACGAAGGATCCCGAAGTCAATGAAACACATCGCATGCATATGCTACGTCGGTCTGAAGTAGCCTTGCTCACAGCGCGCAAAAGGAACTACAGGT
>NYTZ01000139.1 GCA_002683735.1 Flavobacteriales bacterium | reverse complement strand
GCCATTTCCCGGCACCCGATCAAAGGCCGCGGCTTTGGTGCGTCAAAAATATTTGGAAGCGCAGAAGTATCAGCGTGATCTTGAGGCCATTGCTGAAGGGGGCGAAGCCCCACCGCGAGATCTTGGTCTGGAAGCGTTGGTCGAAGCACTCGAAGGCAAGCGTGTGGTGCATCACCACACCCACCGGGCGGATGACATCGTGACGGTGCTTCGACTTTCAGAAGAATTTGGTTTCAGATTGGTGCTGCACCATGTGAGCGAAGCCATCATGGTGGCGGAAGAAATTGCCGAAGCCAACGTCCCCTGTTCGGTCATTATGATTGACAGCCCCGGCGGCAAGCAAGAAGCCATCAACTTGTCTTTCGAAACCGGCCGGGTGCTTGACGAACATGGCGTCAAGGTGGCCTACCACACAGACGACTACATCACCGACAGTCGGTACTTCTTCCGCTCGGCGGCACTTGGCATTCGGGCGGGGCTGGCCCGGGACACGGCGTTGGCTTCGTTGTCTTTGCACGGCGCCGAGATGATGGATCTTGGGGACCAGATCGGATCGTTGGTGCCAGGAAAAGATGCCGATTTTGTCATCCTCTCTGGTGATCCATTTTCCATTGACACCCGAGTGCAGCAGACTTGGGTGGAGGGCAACTTGGCTTTTGATTTGGCGAACCCAAGCGATCGACTCTTTGCCGAAGGTGGCTTCGGGGGAAGCAACGAAGTGAATCCGTACATGTGCTGCACCAAGAATGAATGCGAAGGGTGTGCCCAATGAATATCTGCCGAATCTTGATACCTTTGTTCGTTCTGCTCGTTGGGGTCACAGCACGGGCCGAAACCATCTTTGTCTTTGGTGAAGAGATCCATCCTGTCACGAAGCCCCTGATTCGAAATGGGGTGGTCGTGATCACAGATGGCAAGATTCAAGCCGTGGGCCCGGCTGCAATGGTTGGCGATCAAAAAGCCGATCGGGTGATCCGAACCTCGGTGGTGGTTCCTGGGTTCGTCGACGCGCGAGCCACCGTTGGCCTGACGGGTCAATTCAACCACGAACACGACCAAGACCATCTCGATACTTCTGAAGCCATGCAGCCCGAACTACGAGCCATCGATGCCTACAACTGGAAAGAGCGTTTGGTGGAATGGGTTCGAGGCTTTGGGGTCACCACCGTGCACACGGGACATTCTCCTGGGGAGTTGATCTCGGGTCAGACCTGTATCGTGAAGACAGCCGGCCGGGGTCTGCAAGAAGATCTTGTTCAAGCGTGCTGGGGCGTGAGCGCGACTTTGGGCGAAGGAGCACAACGATCAGGAAGTTCACCGGGGAACCGATCCAAGGCAGTCGCCATGTTGCGCCAAGCCATGATTGCGGCAGAAGAACGATTGTAGAAGCGCGCGGAGAGTGAAGACACCACCGTGTTCCGAAATCTTCGGGAGGAAATGTTGGAAGACATTGCTTCGGGCGATCGGCCACTCATCGTGCATGCGGATCGCGCTTTTGATATTTCCGCCGCCCTTCGTTTGAAGAAGGAGTTTGGTCTTGATGTGGTGCTCGAAAGTGCGGCCGAAGCCCACGGGATGATCGATGCGATCAAAGAGGCGAACGTGCCCATCTTTTTGCACCCCACCATGGCACGAGGTTCTGGAGAACGCTTGAACGCCAGTTTCACTACCGCGGCCAAGCTGCGCGAGGCTGGGGTTCCGGTGGCGTTTTCCACGGGTTACGAAGCCTACGTGCCCAAAGTCAGGGTGCTGGTGTTTGAAGCAGCCATGGCCATTCCTTACGGCCTGTCACGGGAAGATGCTTTGGCGATGATCACCATCGAACCAGCCAAAATCCTGGGCATCCAAGACCGGGTTGGCTCCATTGAACCTGGAAAAGATGCTGATCTGGCGTTCTTTGACGGCGACCCTTTCGAATGGGTGACCCATTGCGAAGGTGTCATGATCGATGGCCAGTCGTTCGAGCAAGAGCCGCGCTGATCACGCTTGGTAATAGGTTCGGTACCAGTCGACAAAGTGAGGAATGCCCTCATCGATGGGTGTTGATGGCGTGTATCCCACGGCCTCCGACAGAGCCTGAACGTCCGCTTCGGTATGACGGACATCTCCGGGTTGCATGGGTAAGAAATCCATGACGGCTTTTTGCCCCAGACAGGTTTCGATGCAGGAAATGAATTCGAGCAACGGAACGGGTCGACCGCCGCCAATGTTGTACACCCGCCACGGAGCCGAGCTCGTTCCAGGGTCGGGCGACTCTGGATTCCAGTTGGCATCTCCGGTTGCGGGCGTATCCAACGTGCGAAGGACGCCTTCAACGATGTCATCTATGTAGGTGAAGTCCCGAGTTTGCTCTCCGTTCCCGTACACCGGTATGGGTTCGTTCTTCAGGATCGATTCCACAAATCGAAACAGCGCCATATCCGGACGGCCCCACGGACCGTATACCGTGAAGAAGCGAAGGCCCGTACACGGCACGCCGTACAGGTGGGCGTAGACGTGGGCCATATGCTCGTTGGACTTTTTGGTGGCGGCGTACAACGAAATGGGATGATCGACGTTGTCTCCCACGGAGAATGGCAAATTTTGATTGCTGCCGTACACACTGGAGCTGGAGGCATACACCAAGTGCTTGATGCCATGGTGCCGACAGCCTTCCAGCACCGTCAGAAATCCGTTGAGGTTTGCTTCGAGGTAGGCGAACGGGTGGTCGAGCGAGTACCGCACGCCTGCTTGCGCTGCCAAATGGACCACGGTGTCGAAACTTCCGTGTTGAAACAGTTTCGCCATGCCCTCTCGGTCGGCACAGTCCATTTGGATGAATCTGAAACGATCTTCACCGGACAGCCGTTCAATCCGGGCGGCTTTGAGTTTGGGGTCGTAGTACGGGTTGAGGTTGTCGATCCCCACGACGTCATCGCCTCGGTTGAGAAGCCGATGGGTTGTGGCCGCGCCAACAAAACCAGCCGCACCAGTGACAAGAACTCTCATAGGCCCATGCTAAGCCATTCAGCAGGTTCCAAAAGCGCGCAAAAGCCCAAGCAAGTCATGGAAATCAACGAATCCGTCCTCATCGAAATCCAAATCTGTGTTGGCCATACCCCATTGTTCGAGAAGAAGCATCAAATCTGTCATCCCCACTGAACCATCGCAGTCCAGATCCTGTGGACAGACGCATGCATCAGGCAAGCCATCGAGATTGGTATCGCAGGCGAGGTTGTTGGAAATTTCAACGTGATCAGGAATGCCATCTCCGTCGCAGTCGTCAAGGTTACCACCGAGGGCATTCACCCAAGCATCAGAGAGGGCCACTCTTGCGGATTGGCCTTGAGGGATTCCAAATCCTCCCACAACGCGAAGTTCATCACGCCAACTGTCGTAGGACCAGTCGGTGTACCCTCGCCCCGGAACATCCAACACGTTCGAGCACTGAGACCATGATCCACCGTCCCACCGCCACTCTTCTTGGCTCTCGGATTCGGGGCAGCATTGCGTTCCAGAAAAGCACACCACTTGTTTTCGGAACGAGTCCCAAGCCATAGAAAACACATAACGCGCGGGTCCGCTGCCGTTTGAAGCCAGCGTCCATGTATTGCCGTCCCAAGTCCAGGTTTCGTTTCGGTTGAAGAAGTAGTACCCGCCGTGCAGGACACAGACTTGCCGTTCGTCGTCATACACCATTCGGTGGGCATACAGAGCCTCGGGGCCGCCCGTTGAGACCTGTTGCCAACCAAGTTGATGGGACCATTCCCAAGTATCACCACGAAGGTTGCTGTCGTAGCCGCCAAACATCACAAATCGATCGCGCTCGACGTCGTGGGCAATGGCCACATAGTTGCGACCGCTTGGCCCATTCGTACCGTTGGTCCATTGCTCCCAAGTTTGACCGTCCCACGCCCAGATGTCGTTGTATTTCCCACCGCCTCCCTCACCACCGTAAACCACAATTCGGTGACGGATCCGATCCCAGCACATCCCCGCAGCTCCTCGAGGCGGAATGACTCCTTCGGCCACCAATCGCCATTGATCTCCAGGTCCGGCATGTTCCCAAACTTGGTCACCACGCAGCAGCACGTGCACGCCGCGAACCTCATCAAACGCCGTGCAGTGTCCTGCGACCACGCCAAGTTCGGTTTGGGCTGATTCAAGTGACCAGTTGCTCTCGCATTGGGCCGCTGATGGTGGGGTTATGCACATCAGTGCCGTTAGAAGTCCATAGAAACGCATGGGGGGGTCCTCCGAAAAAGTGGCTCTTCCCTTGCCTATTCGGGGAAAGGGTATTGAACTGTATGTATGTCTTTCGGACGGAGGAGTTCATTTTCCACACTCAATGCCGTCGCCCACGCATCTGCTTTGGTTGCCGTCGGCGCGATCACGAAAATGAGATTCTGATTGAGCACGAATTGCCCAGTTCGGGGATCCATAATGTGTGAGTATCGATTCCCCTCGTGGACAAGAAATTGATGAAGATCACCCGAGCAGGCAACCGCATGATTGCTCGGGACTGGAATCTTCACTCCTTCAATCTCAGTGGCAATGGACCAGTTTGAATTGGTATTGATGGCCTCTCCTACCAGAAGATCTCCTGAACAGTCCACCTGGAAGTGTGGGCATCCATGAGACCGCAGGATTTCTCCGGCCAGATCGGCCGCCATGCCTTTGCCAATACCTCCGAAGTCCCAACGATTGCCGGCTGCGAGTTCGGCGAAACCGTCTGCGGAGAGATGGGCGGGGGGAGCACGGCCAGCCGTTGAGCCTCCGCGGGATCAAGAAGTTCGCCGCGGGAACGCTGCTGACGCCAAGCGAAGAAGAGGCCACCTTTTTCAAAATCAAATGCCCCACCGGTGTCTCGGGCGATTTCTCGTGCGGTTCGTGCCGCGGCCAGCAGCTCTGGGGAAAGCTTCTTGTTGCCATGAGCATTGAGTTGGGCCACTTCAGCTTGAGCGTTCCAGTCGCTCAACACCATTTCGAGTTCGTTCATGCCTTCCCAGGCGGCGCGCATGGCGGCGAAGGCAACTTGTTCGTCATCGCTCCACACTCGGATTTGGCTGCGGCACCCCATGATGATGCTCTCGGTTGAGAACAGTGAAAGTGATTCGGTCGCGTTGGGTGTTTTTGATGTTGAAGAACATCCAGTAATTATCAACGCAACGCAGCAGAGAACGATACGATACACGTGGTAAAGAATAGACCCGAGGTGCACCAATGCCGAGTTCACTTGATCGACGAACGTTTCTTGGTGCAAGTTTGGGAACCGGGCTCACCACGAGTCTGACCGCCTCCACGATCACGCCCGCCTCCACGGCCGCCCCCACTCCGACGGTGGCGGCCGCGGCGGGCAATGTTTCGAATGGTGATGCAAAGTTTCAATACCGCAAAGCTTGCAAGTTCGGCATGACTCGGGGCAAGACCCTGAAAGACCGGTTCCAAAGTGCGAAGGATGCTGGTTTTGACGGAGTTGAGATGGATTCGCCCAACGGCATATCGACCCCTGAGGTGATTGCCGCGGCCCAAGAAGTTGGGATTCGGATCCCTGGGGTAGTGGACTCTGTGCATTGGCAGATCACTTTGTCAGATCCGGATGCGGCCAAGCGTGAAGAGGGGCGGAAGGCACTTGAAACGGCTATTCGTGATTCTCACGCGTATGGTGGCACCTCGGTCCTGCTGGTTCCAGCGGTTTGCGGCAAATCCGTTCCCGAAGAAGATGCTTGGTCCCGTTCCATCGAAGAGATTCGGAAGACATTGCCTTTGGCGGCGGATCTTGGGATCCACATTTTGATTGAGAACGTCTGGAACCGCTTCTTGTATGAGCATGACGGGCCCAACAACCAGTCGGCAGAAAAGTTTGCCGCATACATCGATGCCATCGACTCACCGTGGGTGGGTGCCTATTTCGACATTGGGAACCATCAGAAATATGGACTTCCGGCCGCATGGATCAGAACCCTCGGCTCCCGTCTGGTCAAATGCGACGTGAAAGATTGGGGCGTACAGGGGGGCTGGGCTCGTATTGGTGACGGCGATGTTGATTGGGCTGCCGTCAACCAAGCTTTGTCTGACATCGGTTTTACCGGTTGGGTTTCCGCGGAAGTTGGCGGTGGAGACACGGCGTATTTGCGTTCCGTGGCTGAGCGGGTCGACCGCGTCTTTTCCTTGTGAGCAACGTCAACCCACGAACGGTCGGTATTGTCGGGCTCGGGTACGTTGGCCTGCCTTTGTCAGGTGCTTTTGAAGCGGCGGGTCACCACGTCATTGGATTCGACATCGATCCAGCCAAGTCCAAGAAGTTGGACCAAGCCGACTCGTATTTACCGCACTTGGGCCAAGAGCTCTTCGACCGTCTGGCATCTTCAAGCCGCTTCCAACCAACCAGCGATGAGAAAGCATTGGCTCAATGCGATGCGATTCTGGTTTGTGTACCGACCCCCGTTGATGAGGATCGGCAGCCAAATCTGACGTACGTTGAGCAGACGTTTGAAATGATTCGGCGTGTGCATGCTCCAGGTTGTCTGGTGGTGTTGGAAAGTACCACTTGGCCTGGAACCACCCGTGAAGTTTGTCTTCCCCGGTTGTCTTCTGGCGGTCGAACGTTGGGGGAAGATTTCTTTTTGGCCTTTGCTCCCGAACGAGAGGATCCAGGCCGTGACACACCCATTCGGTCCATTCCTCGATTGGTGGGAGGTCTTGATCCGGAATCTGGAGCGCAGGCGGTGGCGTTGTACGCCGAGGTGTGTGACGAGGTAGTACCAGTGGCTTCCGCCGAAGTGGCCGAAGCGGCCAAACTGCTCGAGAACACGTACCGGGCCGTCAATATCGCGTTGGTCAACGAGTACAAGATGATCTTGGAACGGATGAGTATTGATATCCACGAAGTGGTGGATGCCGCTTCCACCAAGCCTTTTGGATTCTCTCGCTTTGATCCGGGACCAGGTCTTGGGGGGCACTGCATCCCCGTTGACCCGTGGTATTTCGCATGGGCGGCCAATCGGGTGGGGCACCCCAGTCGATTTGTAGAGCTGGCGGGGGAGATCAATACCCAAATGCCAAGGCACGTGGTGAACGCTGTCGCCTCTGTTCTGTCCCAAGACGCCAAGGATCTTGACGGTTCGTCGGTTCTTGTCCTGGGGGTGGCTTACAAGAAAAATGTGGGCGACGTGCGAGAAACTCCGGCCGCTCCGATCGTTGAAGATTTGCAAGGACGTGGTGCCCAAGTGCAGTACCACGACCCATTGGTTCCGACTTTCCCCAAGATGCGACGCCATGACTTGGGCTTGCATTCAGTCCCTTTGACTGAGCAAGTGGTGCACGAGGCCGATGTGGTGTTGATTGTGACGGACCACGACGCCATTGATTTTGCCCTGGTGGCCGCCGCCGCCAAACGGGTGGTGGACACACGCAACGTTCTGTCTGAGGCGCAGGTGCAAGGGGTCTACCGGCGTGCCTGAATCTCTTGATTTGCTGGATCGCGAACGAATTTCTTTTGGGGGCGATCCCGCGTTCTTTTGTGGTCAAGACGTGTTGGTGACGGGAGCCGCGGGCACGATTGGCAGCGCTTTGGTCCGGTCCCTGCGCGCGGTGGGTGTCTCCGTGTGCGGTGTGGATCGTCGCTCGGCCGATGAAGTGGACTTGCAGGGGGACTTGTGCGACGAAACATTTCTTAAGACTGTGCTCGCCGGACACTCGGTTGTTTTTCATGCGGCGGCCCTGAAGCATGTGGACCGGGCCGAGCTGGAACCCGATTTGGCTTGGCGCATCAATCGAGATCTGGTTCATGAGATATGTCATGCGCGCCAGACCGGAAGCCGGTTGCTTTTTGTTTCAACTGACAAAGCGGCCTTTCCCCTGGGTGTGATGGGCCGAAGCAAGCGGGAAGCTGAGGGCATCGTGCAAAGCAACGGGGGGCACGGGCCTGCGTTGGTGGTTCGGTTTCCGAACATTTTGGGTTCATCGGATTCAGTGCTTCCGATTTGGGCCGATCAGCTGGCATCGAATCGACCTCTGACGTTGACCGATCCGGAGGCCACGCGTTGGTTCTTGACCGAGTCGGAAGCCGTCGATTTACTGTTGGCGGTTTGCACTCGTGGTGAATCTGGAGGTGTTCATGTTCCTCAGCTGGGCGATCCAGTCTCGATGAATGTGTTGTTGCACCGATTTTTAGCCCACCACCAACAACCAGACCACCCGGTCAAGGTCATTGGATTGCGTCCGGGGGAGAAGCAGCACGAGGTTCTTTTTGAGCATCCACCGGGCGATGCCAGCAAGATTTCTGGGGTAGGCCTGGACCGGGTGGATTCCAAGGCATGACGCTGCACGCACGAGTGGCGGCGGTATTTCTTGTGGCTTTGCCCATCAGCACCGCGTTCGCCAATGTCATGCTTTTGGTCTTAGCCCTGACCGCACTGCTGCAGGGAAAGTCCATGCGGCACATGATCGTGAAGCGTTTGCAGACCAACTTTGCGGTGGTGGCGATCCTCTTTGTCGCCTGGAACGCTTTGTCGTTGTTGTGGAGTCAAGATGTTGCGGCAGGCATCGAAGGACTCAAAGCGCAACGCTTGTTGTTGCTTCCTCTTTTTTGGCCAGTCGGGGAGTCAACGAACTGGAGGTTTGGATTGCTTCTGGGAACCGGCTTGGCTGGCCTGGCAAGTGTGCTGGCCGCTGCCGGCTTGGTGCTTCCAGGAGTTGAAGTCTTTGATGGCCGGGTGGTGCCGTTTCAACACCCCATTGTGCTTGGTGTTCTTTGTGCCGCCGGATTGGCCTTGTCCTTGGATGCGTGGGGTAGGGCCAATCCTCGGCGCCGCTTGACGACCGCGATTGCTGCAGGACTGACCTTGTGCGCTTTGTTGTTGAGTGGTTCTCGAACTGGACAATTGGCAACGCTGGTGGCGGTTCCGATCGGATTGGTCATGCTGCATCGGCGAGTTCAAATCGTAGCGTTGGCTGGCGCAGCTTTGGCGGTGCCGGTTGGTCTCTGGCAACATGAAATTTTAGAAGCACGCTGGTCTGTTGCGTGGCAAGAAATCAGCCAGTGGCGCGAGTCTCCGGAAACCAGTGTGGGTTGGCGGGTTGCCGCGTTGGACGCAGCTTGGGAGGTTGGGACCCAACGGCTCTGGATAGGTCAAGGCTACGGTGGCGTTCGGTCGGCGGTTCCGGTGGATCACCCCGTTCGCGCCCAGTCCGAGAGGTTTGCCAGCGATCGTGAGGGGCCGCTCAATTTGCACAACAGCTGGGCCAACGCATTTGCCCGAACTGGAGTGGTTGGGGTGGTTCTGTTGATGGGGTTCTGCGGTGCCGCCGCATCGGTGGTCTTTTGCTCAGATTCCATCCACCAGTCCTCAGGGATTGGTTTGTTGGCGGTTTGGGGGGTGCTTGGTCTCTTTGACGCCGGGTTGGGGACCGGGGTCACCTTGGGCATTTTGGCATTGGCCCTTGCTGGGAGAGAGCGCCCAAAATGATCTACACTCCGCGGCTGCGATGACGACCCCTACCACCGACAGCCTGAAGGCCGCTCCGGTCACGCGACCGGTGGAGATTGATCTGGTCGGACCGTTGTCATCGGCTTCTGAAATCACTTTGGGGCGTGGTTTGCCGGAAAGCGTGCAACGAATTCTTGCTGCTCTCCTGCTGCTTCCGGCAGCGTTCATTTTGTTGAGTATTCGGTTGGTTTGGGTGGTTCGAGGCGTACCAGGGCCTTTCTTCTTTTGGCAGGACCGGGTGGGCCG
>NYTZ01000138.1 GCA_002683735.1 Flavobacteriales bacterium | reverse complement strand
CGCGTGCGCCAAGCCATGGTGCGGCGGCACGAGCGTGCAGTGGCAGAACGGGCCAGGGGCTCCCGCGACCCGGACGGGTCCGCCGAGGGGACAAGTGAGGAAGGCGGGGCGGACTCTAGCTCGGGCAGCGATGAGGAGCGCGCCGCTGCGCGGGCTCTGGCCGACGCGCTGGGTGACGAACCGCGGGAACGTCCAGAGATGGTTGCAGATCTGCGGCCTAGCGCGGAAGGCGGCAGCGTTGTCCCCGAGGACGTCTGGGCAGGTGCGAGCGTGGAGGAGCAGCTCAGCGCGGCTCCCCCCGCGGAGGCCGCTCCGGACGTTGTGTTTGGGGCCACGGCGCGGAGTGGCACGGGTCCACGCGTGAACCCCGAGGGACATCGCTGGGCGTCGATCGTGCCACGCAGCCGGTATCGCGAGCTGAAGGATCGTATGGATCGCTGGTCGGACGGGGAGCAGGTTGTGGGCGGCGATGGTGTCCTTCGGGACGAGCTGGACCCGTGGCAGAAATTCGCGTTTGACATCGTGGTGCAACAGCAGGAGCGGCGTCACGAGTACGAGAGTCTCCGGGTCGCACATTTGCTTCCGCTGCACATGGTGCTTCTGGGGACCGCGGGTACGGGGAAGTCGCGCACGGTTCGGGCGATTGTGCGTCGCTTGCGCGAGCTTGCGGAGGCGCGTCACCTTCGGGGCGAAGCGGTGCAGCGATGGGCGACCTTGTGCGCGCCCACGGGCTGCGCGTCTTTTTTGATGAAGTATGGTGCGGCCACGGCTCACCGTGTGTTCGGCTTGCGGGGTGGCGCTTATGCGGCTTTGGTGGAGGGGACGCCGGCGCACAAGAAGTTGCAGCAGAGGTTGAGGCATGCTCGGGTGTTCTTTATGGACGAGTGGAGCATGATTGGGCGGCAGCTCTTCGGGAAGACGGACGCCAGGGCGGAGGAGGTATTGGGACGCCGGGCGGGTTCGCCGTGGGGTGGGCGGGATGTGGTGCTCTCGGGCGACCACCGTCAGTGTCCGCCGGTGTGCGATGAGCCTTTGTACAAGCCGGCGGCGCACGTTGGCGGCAGGGGGAGGCGTGGGGCGTCCTCGGAGGGTGCGGACCACGAGGGGCGGCTAGACGCCAAGTTTTTCTCGGACCGCGGCAGGAATCTGTTCGAGAGTTTTGAAGATACCGTGATCTTGCAGGAGGTGCATCGTGTGGACGCGGGAGGCGAGGGCGCCGACAGCGAGTATGCCAGGGAGTGCGAGCGGTTCCTGAGGGTCGCCGCGAGGATGGCGGACTGCTCGTGGACGCGGGAGGAGCACGAATGGTTGAGTCGTCGGAACCGCAGTCGACTGCTGGCGACGGAAGCCGGGCGGGCAGAGCTGGCGGCCATTGAGCGGGCGGAAGCGATGCTCCTCATGGATGGCCGCAGGCGAGACAAGGACGGGCGCGACGGTGCGCAGCAGGTCAACGCGGAGCGCATTCGCCAGTTATCGGCAACGAGCGGCAGGCCCATCGCCAGTATTCGCGCGTTGCACTGGCACCCGGAAGCGGTCAAGAGGCCGGAAGCTTGGGAGGCTGAAGAGTTCAGAGGCTTGCCGGCGGAGCTGGAGCTGGTGGAGGGGGCGCGTGTGATGCTTACGCAGAATGTGTGGACGGAAGCGGGTCTGATGAACGGGGCCTGCGGGACGGTGAGAGGGTTCATGTGGCCGGAGGGTGGCGATCCAGGGTCGCGAGAGCAGGGGAAGTGGTCGCCGTTGTGTGTGATCGTAGAGTTCGACGAGGTGCGCTTGGGGTCGGATGAGCGCGGCCGGGCGCGATCGTTTTTCCCGGGCGAGCCGGGACGTGAGCGCTGGGTCCCTGTGTTCCCGCAGCGCGTCGGTGCGAGCGGCGGCGGGGAGGTCAGCAGGGAGCAGTTTCCTCTGATGCTCGCTTGGGCCGTCACGCACTGGAAGGCGCAGGGCATGACCTTGCCCTACGTTCGTATTCGCTTAGGCAAGGCGGCGGCGACGCCTGGGGTTGGCTTCGTAGCCGTGACGCGCGTCCCGCACGTTCGGCGGCTAGTATTCGACACGGACTTGCCGCCGTATGAGCTGTTCATGGCCGCTCGGCAGAATCCGAGTTTTCGTGCGCGTAGGCGGTATCAGCTCCGCGCCCAAGCGCGATTCTCCCGGACGCTCAGGCGGTATGGCTTCTGTGAGGCTGACCGGTGGACGCGTGTGGAGGCAGAGGCTGCGGGGGCGCTCTTGCGGCGTGTCGAGGTGCGCAGGGAGCTCCAGAAGGAGCGGTTGCGAGGCAGCGGCAGGCGCACGCATGCGGACGCGTGGTTGTGGCCGGGCGAGCAGCCCAATTTGGAGGTGGTGCTGTCTGAGGAAGCCAAGGCTTTGGGCGGCGACGCTCCGGAAGCGGTGGCCATGCATGAGCAAGTGGCACGACGGCTGCTGGGCCCGCTGCACGAAGCTGCGGTACGGGAAGTGCTGGGCTGCTTGATCCCGGAGGAGCTCGACTCCGAATGGGATGGGCGCCGTCGCCAGCGAGTTGGTGGGCCTTTGGAGGAACGCGCGGGCGTGTTCATGCAAGCCGGGGAATGGCGGGTGGACGTGGCTGTGGAGCAGGCGTTGGCGCGTGGAGGGCCGGTGAGGAAGGATTTGTTGGAGTTCTTCTTGTGGGTGGGGCGTCATGTAGTAGAGAAGCTGGACCTGCCCATCGTGTTGGGCAGCGTCGGTCTGGGCGAGCGCATTGGCGTGGCGAGAACCGGTGCTGCGTTGGTCAGGAGCGTCAAAGACTGGAAACACTGGAGGCCGCTGGAGGTAAGGCGCGCAGTTCGTCTCTTGTGTCCCGTAATGGTTGCCGATTGCGGAGGCGCTGCCGGCTCCAGGGACTGGATTGTGGCTGTGGTTGGGTCGGGGCGCGAGGGGGCATCGCTTGGCTGTGGGCGGGGCGTGACTGTGAGCGTGGCCGATTCTCGTCGGCGGGAGGAGTTGGCCGGGCGTGTGGGGTCTCATCTGGGAGCGCTGGTGCTGGGATCGGACGTAGCGCTGTCGGAGGGAGTGGTCAGGTGGGAGCATTCGGAAGTGCCGGCGTGCGATGACGTTGGGGACTCGGTGTTGTGGTGTCTAGGTCTGATCTATGCGACGCTGGCGTCGTTGGCCGGTATGGACGTGTCGCCGGACCCCGAGGCTTTTGTTCGATGCACCCGTGCTGCCGTGCGGTCAGTGTTTGGGCAGTTTCGTCGGGGGTGTGATGCCTTCGGGACCCGGGATGTCTTGAAATTGCTAAGCACAGAGCAGGACTGCAGAGATCTGCTGGGCGCCATGACCGCGCCAGCACCGCGTGTGGAGGAGGGCGTGTCGGTTTCGGCTGGCCCACGGGTGAGTGGCTGTGGCGGTGATGGAGAAGAGGACGTCGCTGTGAGCGCGGGGCGAGTGTTGCGGGTCTTGACGTGGAATATTTCGGCGGCGAGTGAGCAAGTTTCGGCGGAGGCGCCCGGGTCTTGGACGCGGTTGGACAACCTGGGGCAAGTGTTGGGAGAGGTGAGCAGGTTGAGCCCTGATTTGGTGGCGCTGCAGGAGTGTCCCTCCGAGGCGTGCCTGACGGGTCTTGGCGCATCGTACGTGTTAGCGGGGGCGGCGAAAAGTCATTGTGGGTTTGTGCACTTGTACGTGGGCAAGCACTTGGCGATGGAGGGGATGAGAGTGAAGGCGGGGGTGCCCGTGGTGGGTTGTATTTTAGAGGTGGGAGGGGTGCGCTGCAGCGTGCTCGCCGCGCACCTAGCTCCCGGGGAGTACGCGGCGGCCAGGCGCGCGGAGCAGCTCGGCGCAGCGTTGGCTCGTTGCCAGGGGCGGTCGCGCATTGTGCTCGGCGATTTGAATGTGCGTCAAGAGGAGATGGAGGCGTGGCAGGATCGCTGGGGGTTGCACGACGCGGGCTACCAGGGAAGCTCTTGGGATCCCGCGCGGACAAAGTACCATGAGGGGAATATGGCCCGTGGTGGTTTGAAGCTGGACCGCCTGCTGTATGGTGGCGACATTGCGGCGGCTTCCTGTGTGGTGTTTCGGGGTCGGCATTTCCACGAGGGCGTCGGTTTCTATTTGTCGGACCACTTCGGCCTAGCTGGGTATGTGCATGTGTGGTCTGGCTACAGTGGGACCGGTGAGGATTTGGTGACGCGGGCGTTCGATGCACGGGCGGCGTTAGGCAAGCGACGCTCCGACTTGGCGTTGGCCGAGACCATGCTGTCTGTGGAGCGTGAGAGGGAGGGCAGGGAGACGGCGCATGTGGAGAGGGATCGTGCCCTGCAGCGGTCTGCCGAGGAGGCGCTGGAAGCGGCGCGTCGCGCGGCGCGGCAACGGCGGGAGCGTGCCGACGCGCTGCGGCAGGAAGCTTTCGGGCAGCGCGGCTTGTTTGCGCGCGACGTGCGAGTCGAGGGGCCGGAGCCCCCGGGCTCTTTGGTTGTCTGTGTGCCTGGGGGCGGGGACTTTGCCGGCGTGTCGTGGGGTCGCGAGCCGCGCGTGGCGGGGCTCTACCGCGGCGAGTCGAACTCGTGCTATGCCTTGAGCTCGTCGCAGGCGCTCTTGCGGACTCCGGCAGTTGGTGCCTGGTTGGCGCGTCATGCCGGGTTGTGCGGGCAGGGGCCGGCAAGGTGTATGCTCTGCGCTTTGGTTGCGACGCGCGAAGGTTTTGGTGTGCGGAGTGCCGGCGGGAGGCGAGTGCCGCCACTGGTGCGGGCTCTGTCTCTTGTGGGCGAGCGCTTTGCGGGTGGTGAGGCTCAACAGTGTGTTGGAGAATATCTCGACCAGTTGCTGGACCATTTGCATGAGGCTGAGGTAGGGGCGGGGCGTTTCGGGGAGTGGGATCTGCTGGGGCAGCGCTTGCGGGTCTCGGATGTAGATAGGCTGTTCGGGCATCTGCATGAGGTGCGTCGTCGGTGTTCGCGGTGCGCGCGGGTTCGGCGCAGGTTCGAGTCGTGTCGTGTTCTCCATGTTGCACTGGATGGGTGCGGCTACCCGGAGCTCACGTTGTCGGAGTTGTATATGCGCTTTTGCAGGCTGGAGACGCTGGCTGGTACGGATGCCGTGTACTGTGACTCCGACTCCTGTCGAGAGAATTTACCGTCTGAGTGGCAGACGCGTATTGCCACGTTGCCCAACGTGCTGCTCATGCACGTCAGGCGAGCTGCCTGGAGCCCTGGTGGGCCCACGCGCTTGCGTACACGTGTTCTCTTGGAGGAGCGGGTGGAGTTTGGCGACTTGGGGGCGCTCGAGCTGGCTGCGGTTGTGTGCCATTCTGGGAAGACCCCGCAATCTGGGCATTACTACGCGTATTGTCGCGACTCGGCGGGCGTGTTCTGGCGCCTGAATGACGATAAGTTGCCTCTTCGCGCGGGCAGGGGGGTGCCCGAGGTGGTGGTCTCTGAGGTTGTGCTCCTTGTGCTGTGCCGGCCTGGCGGGCACGTGCATGAAGATCATGGGCGTGACAATGTTGGTGAGGCGAGCGCTTCGGAGGGGGCGCGTGGCTTGCCTGCGTCTTTGGGCCCGCAGCGTAGTGAAGCGAGTGGCTCGGCTTCGACTGGGGCGCCTGCACCAGCGGCTTCTTCAGCCGCTGCCAGCGCGTTCCCGTCTGCAGCAGGTTCTTCCGCCGTAGATGTTGCGGCCAGTGAGCAGGCCCTCGGTGTCGGGGCGGCGGGGCCGGGCAGCTCGCGTGCCGCACGGGCCGAGAAGCGCGGCTTGCGCTCCCCGCTCCAGCCTGGAACGGCGACTTTGGAGGGATCGCCCGCAGTTGGACAGTCGCCGGCGGCGAAGAAAGGGAAGGCGGTCGAGGCTTCGCCTGGCGAGCAGTCACAGGGGTCGGTGCCGTCCCCTCCGCACAAAGAGCCCAGGCTCGATGTGCCGTTGGTGGGGCGAGCGCTGCGGACTGTCCCGTCTTTCCGCTCTGTTGTAACAGGTGGGGGCGCAGAGGGCACAGGGGAGCGCCCGTTTTCGTCAGGGTCGCCACCGGGTGGCTTGGATCCGGCGATTGGTGATGAGGAGTGGAAGAAATTCACGCCGGCTGTGGACTTGAGCAAGTGCATGGCGCGTATTTGGGCCGATGGGAGGGGCGGACAGTGCTCGAGGCAGCGTGCACTAGGCGAGGCAGACGCGCTGGAGGGGAGCACGTTGGGGTTGTTTTGCAAGGGGCATGAGGCTGAGGCAAAACGCCCATATGGCCGCGTGGATGGGCCCATCCCTCTCGAAGGTCTCATGCGCTTCCGGGCAGCAGCGCAGCGCGCGAGTGGCCGCCGCGGTACGATCGGCGGGGCTGGGGCTCCGGCTTCTGGGGCGGCAAAGCGTGCTCGTGCTATCGGGGAGGAGAGGCCCGTGCAGATGCGGCATGGGCGCGGTCTGCTGGGGGAGACTCGCATGGCAGAGGCTGCCGAGGTGAGCACCCTTCCTAGCGTGGAAGTTGCTGCGGGGCCGGCTGACAGGGAGGAGACGGAAGGCGCGGCCGCCACGGGTGAAGGTGGAGGGGCGACAGGCCGAGCAGACGACGGGCCAATGACGCGGAGTCGGGCGAGGGCCACAGCGCAGGAGCCGGGCGCGGCTGCGCGCGAGGCGGCTGCACTGGCGGCTGAGAGGCGTGCTGAGGTAGAAGAGCGACGCGGCATCGGGAACCCGCACGTCGCCCGGAGGATGCGGGAGCGCGCCGAGGCTGCCAATGCGCGCGAACAAGAGGTCAGACATGAGCGCGCTCGGGGGCGCATGGGTCGCGGTGGCCAGGGTGGCCGCTCCGTCGGGTCGAAAGGTAATGGGCGGTGAGGCCGTGTCAGTGATCCTAGCGGAAGTGGTTGATTCAGGCTTGTGCTGGTTGTTTGAGCGATGACTAGGAGTCGTTAGCAATGGTCGGCACTTCATTAGCGTGGTCCACAACCGGAGGCAGGCGAGGATAGCCGCTGAGGGGGCTGGGATGGCAGTCGAGATGCCGACGGACTCGCGGCGTCTGCTACGACGGGTAGAGCGAGCTCGGG
>NYTZ01000137.1 GCA_002683735.1 Flavobacteriales bacterium | reverse complement strand
GTAGTTGACAGCACCGCTGTCGGTACAACCCACCATCGGGTAAACGCAATCCCCTTCCACGTTGGCTTGTGCGTCGAAGTTGTCGGCCTCGGGATCCATACATCCGAGGAACAAGCAGGAGCCATCCTCATCGGTCGCAGCAGCCAAGAAGTTCAGGGCAGCTGCGTCAGTACAACCCGGTACCTCGAGCTCGTCGCACACTCCGTCGCCATCGGCGTCGTTCATGCACGTCTCGCCGTCACAATCATAGATGTCCGTGTAAGTACAGCTTCCGTCGTCGTAGCTCGCGCCATCCACGAAGTTGCAGGCCTCCATATCGGTGCAGCCGCAACCGGGGTTGCCGATCGGGAACGTCATCACGAGGTCGTTCTCACCATCGCCCTCCGGGAAGATCTGCAGGCTGATCTGGCCGCTGAGCGTGCCGCTGGTGGTGAATTGACCAAGAAGGACGCGCAGGTCATCGCCGGCCATGGCGTTGGTGGCCCCGTTGAGGGTGAACCAAGCACCGCCGAAATTGCCTCCGATGCTGATGTTGCCTCCAGCTTCGAACGGGGCAACCCAGTTGGCGCCCTCACTTTCCACAGCCGTCACCTCGATCTCACCCTCTGCCTGGTTGGCCCCTTGCGTCAGGCCGATTGTGACATAGCTGTCGTACTCAAGCTCCGGGAACGTGGCGAAGAGGATGGGGTTCGTCGCCTGACCCAGTGCACCACCGAACGGATCCTGGTAGAAGGAAGTGCTCGTGTTGATGTTGGTCTCGAATCCGGACTCGCCCACCACACTAGACAAGAGATCGGTCGGGTTGACCATCGTCGCATAGAGGCGATAGGTCGTCATGCCTGGCACGCCGTCCACAGCCACCGTTTCCAACTCAATGCTGTACCCGTCAATCACCGGGGCGTTGACACAGCTGCAGTAGTCACAGGAACCGTCCTCGACGTTGGCAGCTTCGAAGTAGTTGCAGGCACTGGCGTCCGTGCAGCCTTCGATGTCGGCCACGAGGCAGGAACCGTCGTCCACATCGGCCAGCGGATTGTAGTTCAACGCTGCCGAGTTCGTGCAACCGGAATACTCGCAGGAACCATCTCCCGCCAAGGCCTCCGGGTTGTAGTTAATGGCCGTTGGATCGTCACATCCCGTTGTGAACGTGACCGAGATGGTCTGCGTCACTTCGGTGCTGTTGCCGCAGTCATCCGAGATGGTGAACGTGCGCACGGCATCGAATCCACCAAAAGTCGCATTGCTGCTCAGGTCCGTGAACGTAATGTTCACCAGGCCACAAGCGTCTTCGGCCACTGGGTAGTCCACCGGAATCGGCTGGCCGGCCACCCCCATGTAGCTCGTATCGGCCGGGGTAGACAGGACAACCGGAGCAGTCGTGTCGGAGAAGACAATGTTCTGCACGTACGTGCTCGTGTTGCCGCAGCCGTCCTCGGCCGTGAACGTGCGCTCGATGGTGTAGTCGCCTGCACATTCGCCCGCAACCGTCTCATCGGTGTATGTCACCATAACGCTTCCACAGTCATCGGACGCTTGCGCTTCTGTAACCGGCAGACTTTCGCTGCAATCCAGTGCCAAGTCCTCCGGCGTAACCGTGAAGGCAGGCGCCGTGGTGTCGAGGTAAGAAATGGTTTGGATGTACTGCGCGCTGTTTCCACATCCGTCCATGGCGGTGAAGGTGCGCTCCACCAGACGGCTGCCGTCGCACGGGAAGCTCTCACTGTCCACGTAGCTCACCGCAACACCGGAGCAAGCATCCGTCGCCGTAGCCATCTCAGCCGTGTAGCTGCCATTGCAGTCGAGGGTAACGTCGGCCGGCGTGAAGTCAAACACCGGGGCCGTCATGTCCTCAAGGGTGATGACTTGCACAGCGCTGGTGCTGTTGCCACAAGCGTCTGTGGCCGTCCAGGTACGGGTAATCACGTTCTGGGCAATGCAGTTCGCAGCGCCAAGGGCGTTGAGCGATGCGGTTCCACCATTGGTGATGAACAGCATGCTGCCGGGCAACTCTGTCCAGCTCAGGATGATCTCATTGCCGGAGAAGGACAGATCGAATTCCGCCGTGGCGGCATCGAGCAGAATGGCATCGGACAGCATCTGGGCGCCCACAAGGCCTGCCCCGTCGAGGTTGCTGATGCGCACTTCGACGTAATCGTAGCTCTCGGAGCTCACCACATCCTGTACCGCAAGGTCAATCTGATCGCCGCTCAGGTCTACACCAATGGCACCGCGCAGGTTGAGCGGGTTGGACACCTGATCGTCCACGGTCAATTCCATGCCGTCCCCGATGGTCACGCCCGTGGCCTCCAAGACACGCGGGAAGGCCGGCAGGTTGGCCAAACGGAGTTCAACCCGGATGTCGGCCGTGAGGCCATCGAGGGAGAAGCTTCCGTCGGTCACCACATCGCTGTAGGTCACCGTGGCGTCACTGCAGAGGTCTGCGGCGTCGAGGACGTCACCAGCACCAGCCGGCGTGACATCCGCGGAACAATCCAAGGTCACGTCTGCCGGCATCGTGAAGGTCGGAGCAGAAGTGTCTTCGATGGTGAACGCAGCGGAAGTGGACGTGCTGTTGCCACATGCATCCGTCGCAGTGAAGATGACCGTTGCACTGCCCGTAGCTCCGCAACCGGCAGTCAACGTCGTGAAGTCGTTGGTCCAAGTGACATCGCCACACAGGTCGCTGGCCTCTGCCCCACCGTGGTCGGCGAGCCAGTTGTTCAGATCGTCTGCGTTGCCAGCACCATCGCACTCGACGGTCAGACCGGTGGCCGAGGCCACCATCGTCGGAGCATCAAGGTCGACGACGGTCACCACTTGTGTGGCTTGGCTGCTGTTGCCACAGGCATCCGTCGCAGTGAAGATGCGGGTCATGACGAAGGCGTTGGCACAATCGCCGGCCACTGTGCTCATGTCCTCGGAGATGTCCACGTCACTGCAAGCATCCGTGGCTGTCGGCATCGGGAAGTCGAACACCTCTTCGCAGCTGATGGTCACATCGGTGGGCACATCGACCAACACCGGTGCGATGTCATCGACGATGGTGTACACCGTGGAATCCACACTGAAGTTGCCACATGCATCCGTGGCCGTCCAATGACGGACGATGGTGGCCGTCGCACCGCAACCGGTGGCGATGGTCTCGTCCGTGGAGGTAATGGTCACACCGTTGCAATTGTCCACAGCCACGGCTTGGGCCGTCGGCAGGGCATCACCACACGCGATTTCAGCATCAGCCGGGACATTCGTGAAGATCGGAGCCTGCTCGTCCACAACGTGGATCACGTGGCTCGTGGAATCGGAATGGCCGAACACATCGCTCACCACATAGGTCCGGATGATGTTGTACGTCTCGCCACAGGGGCCTTCTTCGATGTCGTCAAAATAGCTGTAGATCAGCGGGGCCGTGCAGTTGTCAGTGGCAGCCGGGTAGCTGACCTCAATGCTGGCGGTGCAGCTGACCGTCTGGTCCTCCGGCACCTCGGTGAAGGTCGGGGCTTCGCTGTCGAAAAGACACACATCTCCACACTCATAACCGAACTGCGGGTAGTAGCAGCTCTCGTCATCAATGATGGCTGAGGAGCTGTAGTTGCACGCCGCGACGTCGGTACAGCCACACTGGCTACCACCAAAGGTGATGGTCACGCGCTCCTGGTTGAGGTTGTTGCCCTCCGGGAACACCTGGACATAGAATTGTCCATTGAGTTCACCGTTGGTGGTCAACTGAGCGAGCAACACGCGGTGGTCGTCTCCTGCGATGCCATTGGTGACGTCCGGGTTGACGAACCAACCGGATCCGATGATGTCATCGATAACGAATCCATTGCCGGCCTCGAACGGAATGCTCCATGGCTGGGGCTCGGGCAGGCCCTGAATGCTGCCCTGTCCGAGGGAAGCGTCCGGTGCTGCGTCAATGCCGATGGTGAACCAGCTGTCATACTGGATTTCAGGTACGAAGTCATACAAGATGGGGTTGATGCCATTCGGGTAGGCCCCGCCATTCGGGTGCTGGTAGAAGTCTCCGGTAGTAGAGATGATCATGGGGTTCTCTCCCTGACCGGTCACGGCGCTCACCTGGTCGGTGGCGTTCGGGGTGGTGATGTAGATGCGGTAGGTGTTGTAGCCCGAAATTCCATTCACGGCCACTTCCTCCACGTCCACTGCGTAGCCCTCGATATCCGTCGTGTAGCCGGAACAGCTGCAGAAGTCGCACGAGCCATCATCCTCGTCGGCCATCGGCTCGTAGTTGCAGGCCAAGGGGTCCATGCAACCTCCGAAATTGCCGTCGAACGCATCGCAGATGCCATCCCCGTCACTGTCGACAAGGCACTCACCCTCGCAATCGTATTCTGGCTCTGGGAATACACAGGATCCATCGTCCTGCGTGGCATCCGGGTCATAGTTGCACGCCGTGCTGTTGGTGCAGCCCAAGCAGCTCGTGAAGTCACAGCTTCCGTCGTTGAGCGATGCAGACGCATCATAATTGCAGGCTGAAGACACGGTACAACCGGCACAGCTCAGGCTCTCGCAACTGCCATCGTCAAAGGTTGCGGAAGCGTTGAAGTTGCAAGCATCCACATCCGTGCAGCCCAAGGTCTCCTGCTCGTCACAGATGCCATTGGCATTGGCGTCATTGACGCAGTTGCCGTCACAGTCCACGAGGGCACTGGCCGGGTAGGCACAGCCACCGTCGTCGAAGAGGGCCGTAGCGTCGTAGTTGCACGCCTGGGCATCGGTACAACCGAAGCAGGTCACGTAGTCACAGGAACCGTTGTTGATGCTGGCGGACGCGTCATAGTTGCATGCCGTGGCATCGGTGCAGCCGGCACAGCTCGTGGTGTCACAGGAACCATCATCGATGGTGGCGCCATCCACGTAGTTGCAGGCGAGCGGGTTGGTGCAACCGGACGTCTCCGTCTCGTCACACAGACCGTTGGCATTGGTGTCGTTCAAACAGTTGCCATCGCAATCCACATAGTCGAATGCTGGATACAGGCAGGTCAGCGGGATGGTCGCGTCGGCATCGTAGTTGCACGCACCTTCCTGATCACAGCCCGCGCAGGAGCTAAACTCACAGGGATTTTCCGTGTCGCCAAAGTTGCACGCAAAGGGCAATTCACATCCGGTCATCTGAATCAACGGCGGGTTGCCACCGTAGACACAGCCGTAGGTCAGGAAGTCGGCCACACCCGCTTCGTAGTTGTCGGCAGCCGGATCACCACAGCAGCTCGTGAAATCACAGGCGCTGTCGTCCTGAATGGTGGCTTCCGCGTCATAGTTGCAGGCGAAAGTCACCATACAACCTGCACAGCTCGTGAAGTCACATGTGCCATCGTCGAGGTTGGCGCCTGGGTCGAAGTTGCAGGCACCAGCGTCTGTGCATCCCCCATACTGGCAGGAACCATCGTTGAAATCCGCAGTGGCGTCGTAGTTCGCCGCATCGGCATCGGTACAGCCACCGAAGATGCAAGAACCGTCGTCCACCGTGGCATCGCCGTCGTAATTGAATGCACCGGAGTCGGTACAGCCGCGGCAGCTGAAGAATTCACAGGAGCCGTCGTTGAGCAAGGCCGATTCGTCGAAGTTGTGAGTGGCCATGAAGTCGGAGAGCCGGTCCAGGC
>NYTZ01000136.1 GCA_002683735.1 Flavobacteriales bacterium | reverse complement strand
TCAACATTGAAGTCGAAACTAAAATGTTAAATTCAACATTTAAGTCAAAACCAAAATGTTAAATTCAACGTTTGAGTTTTAACTAAAATGTTAAATTCAACATTAACAACACCAGATTCGGGAGCGATCGGCAACACAATCGCCGACGGTAACAAGCACGCTTTTCCACTGGGACGGCCCAATGGCAACAATGGTAGTAGTAGCAATGATAGCAGTGGTAGCAATGGTAGTAGTAGCAATGGTAGCAGTGGTAGCAGTAGCAACCGTCTTTTTCTGCACACACGCGCTCCACAGACGTCTTGTGTTATGTCTTACCTCACGGGGTGCGCCGCGGCGCCACGCTGCAGCATGGTAGTTTAGTTCCAGCTCACATGGGGCTCTCGGCGCCTCCTGATGTGCGCCGTCGGCTCGATCTCCATGATGAAACCCTCCGCAACCTCAATCATCATGTTCTGCCACACGGGTGTATGCGCACGCAGCGTCGGCAACTGGAAGCCGAATGTGAGAGACCTCGGCCACGGCGGGAACTTCAACTGGATGATGGGAGGCAGGGCAACTGGCGGGAAGGCCATCTGGAGGCGGTTGTGCAACTTTACTCCAACGCAGTGCCTGCGCCAACTCTGGAACGCCGAGTGGATCCTGTCGAGCTCGCGGAACAGAAATTCCTCTGCAAAGTAGGCCGCTGCTATGGTCCAATGCCACCGCCCCACCTGCATTGCTTCTGGCAACACGACTGCCGCGTTCACAATGTTGAGCTCCATCATGATGTACAGTTTGTAGCCCCAGTACTCCGCGACGATCTGTGGAGCGATCGTGAGGAACCTGCCAATCATGGACAAGTGAATCTGCTGCAGGCGCCTGAAGGCGCCTGGCGACTCGTCCGCGGAGATCGAGATGGGCCTCTGGCGGCGTCCCAAAGGAATGGCTTCAATCTCGGCGGCGACGAAGGGCGGCTCCGAGCTGCTGCGGCGCCAAGCCATGGGACCGCGGAACGCGAGACAGGCCGCTGCAGCGGCCTCGGCGCCCTTGCTACGTTGCAACTTCGAGCCACATACATGGCAGTACGAGTGGGAGTACCAGTAAGTTTGAGTAAGAGTAGTAGTAGCAGTGGCAGTACGAGTGGGAATTGCAACAGCAGCAGCCGTAGCAGTACATTGCAGTACGTAGGAGTAGCAGTGGCAGTAGCCATCGCAGTACGTAGGAGTAGCAGTAGCAGTGGCAGTGCGAGTGGGATTTGCAGTAGGGGTTTTGCAGGGGCCTCAAATAGCTGCACGCATGCGTGCTCGGTGTTATGTTGCGCTCTGTGCTGTGATGCGCTCACGAGTCTCATGTGTGCACGCGTGCGCGGTGTTATGTTGCGCTCATGAGTCTCATGCACGCATGCGTGCTCGGTGCTGTGTTTTGCAGGGGCTTCAAATAGTTGCCCAAATGCGTGCTCCGTGTTGAGTGTTTGCAGAGACTTCAAGTATCTGCACGCATGCAGAGATTCGGCAAGGATTCGAAAGAGGGTTTGCGTTTCGGGCGCCTCATCCCACTGGCGCCTCATCCCAGGGAAGCATGGCGGGGAGCCTGGTTGAGAACGTCCGTCTTGACTTGGTGCAGGTCGGCGCCTACGTCCAAAGCATCAGCCCCGACCACCAGGCCACTGCGCAGGAGAACCAGTACCAGTCCATCATGGATCGGCTCTGGGCACTCCAGGGCTCAGCCATTCCTTTGCAACAAGCGACAGGGCTCCAGAATGCACTGCGGGAGGGGCCGTGGAACCCTGGGCAGCGCCAGGGGTTGCAGGAAGCCATCGACTCGCTCACAGCCGCGAGGCAGCAGTCAATCACAGGAGCTCCAGGAGCTCCCAGGGCGCGGAGGCCTTATCAGTATTGCCCCTTCTTCTGCAATTACCTGTCAGAACCTGAGTGGCGAGGGTTGAAGGGCCCAGGCATGAAGTCGGCGAAAGTTGCACAGCTGGCGTCGAGGGCGAATTCAGTAGGCCTCACGGTAACAGCAGAGAAGACTTCGTTTCACATCGCGGAGATATTGTGTTATTGCCATCAGATTGAAGGGATAGAAGAACAGCACCAGGCTTATGAGGACATTAAGGCCGCCATCAAAGAACTCGATGGCAGCAGGAGGTACCCTCTGCAGCATCGTACTCAGTATCCCATGTACCCACGCGACCTCCCACAAGACATGTACGACCACGCTTACGGCGGGGGCCCCCCCCCTGTGGATTGCACTGACGCGATTGAGGGGGTCATGCAGGGAACTAAGAAGCGCAGCTACGGCAAGGACAGCGTCGACAAGAATTTTTTTGAGGCCTGCGCCGACAAGTTGGGCCTTACGATCTACAAGAAGAAGGCTGGTGGCAAGGGTGGTGGCAAGGGTGGTGGCAAGGGTGTCTCACCGCAAGACGGTGTTGGTCAGCAACGCTTGGCTCTGGATGATGCACCTGCAGCATCGTCGCAGGGGCAGACACTCGGGGCGTCGGCTTACTCGTTCAAGCCACTGCTTGCGTTGCCCAATGCCGCGCAAGCCGCAACGGGTGCTGCAGGGGCGCCCGCCCCGCCGGCGGCAGCGCCCGATGCTGACGCGGGGTCCAAAGATGCGAACGCAGAGTCGGTGGTGGAGCAATTCGAACAACAACTGCAGGCACGGGCGACACGGGGGGCTGTGAAGCGCCCAGCAGCGGCAACGGCAGACGCAGATGCACAGGCGGCTTTGAAGCGCCCCGCAAAGGCAGAGGCAGAGGCAAAGGCAAAGGCAGATGCAGAGGCAGACGCAAAGGCAGAGGCAGAGGCAAAGGCAGCGGCAGATGCACAGGCGGCTTTGAAGCGCCCCGCAAAGGCAGAGGCAGAGGCAAAGGCAAAGGCAAAGGCAGAGCACCTTCCGAAGATGATCAAGAACGGTGATGCACCAGTGCACTACAAGGGGTGCAAGGTGTCTGCGTCGGACTCGAAGCAGGGTTTCAGGGTCTTCCTCGATTTGAGCCAGAAGAACCCAGTCGACAAGTTGGTGCGGTGGGATCGCCACGCGTCGATCCAGGCAGCGTGGAAGGCAGCACTCGACCTCATCGACACCCAGGGCAAGGGCGTGTGAGGCCGCGGGAGCACGCATGCGTGCAGGAGCCCAAGTTTTGCTCGGTGTGTGTTTGCGTGTGTGTGTGTGTGTGTGCGCGCGTGAGTTGAGAGTATTCATCCGCATCGTATGGGGCAGCTAGAACCACCCCTGACCGCCACCCTGAGCACCCACCCCCGAGAGCCCGCATCGGATCGGAGAGTCCCTGATCGTCCGAAAGTCCGCATCGGATCGGAGGGTCCTTGATCGGAGAGAGGCCGCATCGGATCCGAGAGCCACCTAACCACCTCCCCATGGCCACCACAGTAGGAGTATAGGGACCAAGATCCAAAAGTCCATCCGCATCGGATCGGAGAGTAGAGGCCGCAATCCTGATCGGAGAGCCCTTACAGTTGAGCCGCCGCGCAAGAGACCGCAATCCTGATCGGAGAGACCCTACAAGGGCTGCATGTGGCACCCATGCAAACTTTGGCCAGTTATGGGCTCTTAAGGCTTCTAAAGGACTCTTAAGGATCGGGATTACCACGTTCCCCCTAAACTTTGGCCAGTTATATATGGACTCTTATAAGGACTTTTAAGGACTCTTAAGGATCGGGGTGAAAAATGTGCACTCCAATTTTGGCCAGTATATGGGCTCTTAAGGACTCTTAAGGACTCCAAGTAGTGGTGGCAGTAGTAATACGGCAACTGAATAGCAGTAGTAGTAGTGGGGGCAGTAGTAGTCGTCGTAGTAGTGGTAATATTTGGTTGAGTGGATGCTTCTTTTTTGTAGCGCCCCTCATACCAACACCTGAAAATGACAATGTTGCTGTTTGCCCCGAGCTCCTTGGAATGTCAGGAAGATGCGTGGTAGTAGTAATAGTGGTAGTAGTAGTCGTAGCAGTAGTAGTAGTAGTATAGCAGTAGTATAGTAGCATTGTTGCTGCTATGGTTGCTGTAATAGTCAGAGTAGGATCGGAGAGTCTCTGTACGCCTTGCGCGCATGCGTGCATGGACCGCATTGCACGCTTGCGTGCTCGTTGGTTTCGGCTTTCGCTTCGTCCCTAGCGTGCTCGCGCGCCGCGGAGGCTCGAAGGCATTGCACGCATGCGTGCTCGTAGGCTTCGGCGGGCTGCAAGGCATGGCGAAACGCAAAGCAGGGGGGCGACATGGGGCCGCAAAGCAGGGGGCCGACATGCTGCGGCTGCGCAAGATATCGCACTGCAGCCAATCTGGAATCGCAAAGCTTTGCGAGGAGATTCGCCGTGAGGGGCTGCCTGAACACTCCAGCCGCAACACACAACAACGGCGCCGCAAATCCTATTGCAAGAAGAACACACGATGCGGCCACTTGGTGGAAGACGTCAAAGACCTGATTCCAGGCTTGACGCTCGGAGTGCAAAGCCCTGGTCCGATGCTAATAGAGGCATGCCAGAAGGAGGGCTTTGCTAGCGCCATGAAGTCCCAGCTCGCCAAGCACCCAATGCCATGGAGGATCGTGGCCTATGCTGATGGGATTTCTCCCGCAGATGGACTCACCAAGCACGACCTGCGCAAACTCCAAGCAGTATACTACAGCTACCTGGAGTTCGACGACTTCCTGAGCTCAGAGGAGGTGTGGCTAGTCTTTTTTGTTGTCCGCCAGAACAAACTACCCAAGGGCGTGCCATCGCTCTCTGTCCTCTTGTCGCAGTTGTTCGACCGTTTCTTCTTTAACAACGAGGGCGGCGTGAACTTCATGACAACTGGCATTGATGTTCAGGTGCTGGGCACGGAGGATATTCACTTCAAGGCAACCATGGGTCAGATCGTCGCAGACGTGCCAGCATTGAAAGACATACTAGCGTGCAAAGGGCACGCGGGATTCAGGCCCAACCCTATCTTGCGAAACGTCACGCTCCGATGGTTGTACGACGCGAGCACTGCCCAGCCAGACGACGTTCCTCATAGCTGCACCGACACGGGCAAGTTCAAGTTCCACACAACCGAGACCTTGCGGTCACTCTTGGCATGGGTGGGGGCGAAGCCTCCAGGGGCAGAGAGGCATGAAGCGTCAGTCATTGCTGGTTGGGATTACCATCCAGACATGTTCGCGTTGCGCCCGTATGTTGATGTAGCGAATATGCTTGCGTTCGATCCGATGCACGTGTACTTGCAGGGGGGCTTGCTGGATAACGAGCTCGGCAGCCTGATGACGGCCCTCAAGCGTATGGGCTCCACGACCACATATGAAGGCCTTGGCGAATACACCACGCTCTGGAAATGGCCGAAGCACATCACCGCACCATCAGCGAAGAAGCTCTTCAGTCCAGAGGCTGCGAAAGCCAACCTTAAGTCTGAATCCTTCTCCAGCGGCGCCAGCGAGCTCTTGTCCATGGTCCCTGTTCTTGGCCATTACTTCTTGCATGCGTTTGCAGAGGGCGCGCGCCCACAACATGTTGTGTGTTTCTTGGCACTCCTTGACGTCGTGATGTTGGTCTTCGCTGTGGGCGAGTGCGATGTCGACTCAGAGGTGCTGGCGCGCTTCCAGGCGCGGCACCTGGACTTGAAGGTTGAGGTGTACGGCAAAGAGAGCCTCAAGCCAAAGGACAATTATTCGTTGATGCTCCCTCGGCAACTCAAGGAGTTTGGGGGCTTCGTGCGCACCTTCGTGCACGAGCGGCACCACAAGCTGGCCAAGCACTATGGGTACTTCCGCAAGAACGCTGTGTCCTTCGAGGTTGGCATGATGGAGGATGTGACGGTTGACCAATTAATGATGATGGAGTCTACATGGCACAAGCGAGGCGCCCAGGGCTACAGTGAGGCTCGCCCCGCTGTCAAGAGGTCTCTCAAGGACCTCCACCCCGATGCGGACACGGACCCGCTGGTGGCAAGAGTATGGCGCACTGAGCGTGGCAACACCATCACGATTGGCGATGTTGCTATCTTCGAGCACGAAGGTGGTTTGGAGTTTGGCGAAGTAGTTATCATGTACCACTTTGAGCTCTTGGACTATGCGATCGTGTTCCACTGGGAGCGGTGTGGCGAGCAGCCCTATGTGGACGCGGCGCGCCTGCTCGCGCGCCAGCGTCCCCTGCGGATACGGGCCAGTTGCCTCGTGACAGCCCTCATCGTGAGTGACTGGAAGCCTGAACAGCCAGCCATAGTACTGTTGCCCTTACAGTATCGGTGACGTGCCCGTGCGTGGTTTGGTAGCATGCGCGCATGCGCGCAAGGGGTGTGTATGCACGTTTACTTGTACTTGCAATGTATACTCAGACGTCTATTACTACTACTACTACTACTACTACTATTA
>NYTZ01000135.1 GCA_002683735.1 Flavobacteriales bacterium | reverse complement strand
TTACCACGCGCCGGACTCCTTGCTGGGCGACTTTTTCCAGGAGGCATTGACGGTGACGGACGCCGAGGGCAATCTCTTGGTGGAAGCCTCGGATGTGGCTTGGTATGACAATACCGTGGTGGCGGTTCCCGAGCAGGATGCTGCTGAATGGGCTCCGGTATTCCCAAACCCGGTGAGGGCTGGAGAGGTGGCACAATGGCAGTTGGCACCGGGCCAGAAATGGCAAACCGTGGACTCGGAAGGGCGCATCCTCGACCAGGGTCGTGCAGCGCCGGATGGCCGCGTTGAACTTCAAACAGCCGGTTGGTCCGGTTTGGTGTTGCTCGTCCCAATGCAGGGGTCCGGACGTGCTGCGGAAGGGGTCCAGCGCCTGATCGTCAAGGGGTGCTGACCAAAAAGGCTCAATACGCTCTGCGGGCCTTGACCGTGTTGGCCCGGCGATAGCGCGAGGAAGAGTCCGGAGCGGGATGGACGAGTGCCAAGGACATCGTCAAGGTTTCTCCGATGAGCTTGAAGATTCTGGTGGACCTGAAGGCGGGTGGCATCCTGAAGAGCCGCCGCGGGCCAGCTGGAGGCCATGCGTTGAGCGTCCTGGCTGAGGACGTGAAACTGGCGCGGATTCTGCGGCTGATGGATGGTCCCATTGCTCCGCTGTCTTGCGTGAGCCTCCATTTTTATGAGCGGTGCGAGGATTGTGTAGAGGAGTACTGCGGCCTGCAAAGGGTTGAGCTTCAGTAGGCGCGGTCGGAGCGGCCTTCCTTCCAATAGACGAAGGCCCGGTTGGCCACGCGGTTGCCGCCCGGGGTGGGGAAGTTGCCGGTGAAGTACCAGTCTCCTTTGTGTTCCGGAATGGCGGCATGCAGGCCGGCCACGCTTTGGAAGATGATGCGCACTTCGGCACCCATGTCGGCGGGCGTGAGCAGCTCGGAAATCTTGGCGGCCGTGTCTTCCTCGCTGAGGCTCTCATAGATCGGCTGGACCTTGTTCTCCTGCTGCTCGTACGGCTTCTCGAGCTCGGCCTTGCAGTCTTGGTAGACCTTCTCGATCAGGGACCCGTTGCCCCGTTCGCGGTGAAGAGCAATGGCAGCTTGGAAGGCCACGAAGTCGCCCATGCGCGCCATGTCGATGCCGTAGCAGTCAGGGTAGCGGATTTCGGGGGCGCTGCTGACGACCACGATGCGGCGTGGGCCGAGGCGGTCGAGGATGCGCAGGATGCTCCGCTTGAGGGTGGTGCCGCGCACGATGCTGTCGTCGATGACCACCATCTGGTCCTGTCCGCGCTCGACGGTGCCGTAGGTGATGTCGTAAGCGTGAGCGACAAGGTCGTCGCGGGCCCCGTCGTCGGCGATGAAGGTGCGCAGCTTGGCGTCCTTCAGTGCGATTTTTTCGACCCGGGGTTGCTCCTCCAGGATGGCCTTGACTTCGTCGGGGTCCGGGTTGGTGCCGAGGCCGAGGATGCGCTGGATCTTGCTCTGGTTGACGTGCTTTTCCATACCCCGGACAAGGCCGTAGAAGGAGGTTTCGGCCGTGTTGGGGATGAAGCTGAACACCGAGGAATCGATGTCGTGCTCGATGGCCTCGAGGACCCGGGGCACGAGGGATTCGCCGAGGGCCATGCGCTCGCGGTAGATGTCTGCGTCATTGCCACGAGAGAAGTAGATCCGCTCGAAGCTGCACGGGGTGCGGTCAGCGGCGACGCGAACTTCTTGGATTTGGACGGTGCCATCGTACTTCACGATGAGCCCTTGGCCGGGCTGCAATTCCTTGACTTCGACCGTGGGGACGTTGAAGGCCGTTTGGATGACGGGGCGCTCGGAGGCGGCGACCACCACTTCGTCGTCCTCGTACCAGAAGCACGGGCGGATGCCATTGGGGTCGCGGGTGATGAAGGCGTCCCCGGTCCCGATGATGCCCCCCATGACGTAACCGCCGTCCCAGTTCTGTGATGCGCGGCGCAAGACGCTGGCTACATCCAGCTGGTCGCCGATCAGGTGGCTGATCTCTGCGTTTTCATGCCCGGCGTCTTTTAGTGCTCGGAACTTCTGTTCGACTTGGTCGTCCAGGAAGTGCCCCACTTTTTCTAGCACGGTCACCGTATCGGCTTTCTCCTTGGGGTGTTGTCCGAGCTCGACCAGTTTGTCGAAGAGTTCGTCGACATTGGTGAGGTTGAAGTTGCCGGCGAGGGCCAGGGTGCGGCTTCGCCAGTTGTTCTGGCGGAGGAAAGGGTGGACACGCTCGATGGTGTTGCGGCCATAAGTGCCATAGCGGAGGTGACCGAGGAAGACCTCGCCTGTGAACGCAAACTCCTTCTGCAGCCATTCGGCATCTTTCAGCCGTTCCGGTTGGTGCTCGCGGGTGTCGGCGAACCGGCCCATGACCTGTGAGAAGAGGTCTTCGATGGGCTGTTTGGCCGTGGACCGGGACCGGCTGAGGTAGCGGTGGCCCGGCGGGACATCGAGCTTGACGTTGGCGAGGCCCACCCCGTCCTGACCGCGGTTGCGCTGCTTCTCCATCAGGAGGTACATCTTGTTCAGGCCATAGAAGGCCGTCCCATAGGTGTCGATGTAGTACTGGAGCGGCTTTTTGAGCCTGAGCAGTGCAATGCCGCACTCGTGTTGGAGGAGGTCACTCATCGGATGACCGGACAGTTCCGGCGTCGCGAAGTTAGTTCCCGAAGGAAGGAATCATCCGAGTTGACCGAGGGCGATGAGTCTGTCTGCCGTGGCCACGGTAGTGGATTCCCGCGTGCGGGGTTTCCAGCCATACGGGCGCGCGGCCTTCTCGTGGGACAGCTCGGGAATGTGCCCGAGTTCGACGAGGATGACCCGACTGCTTGAAGGTGTGGCTTATGAGAGGGGCAGCCGCTGGATCCACTTGTAGTTCGCGCGGGTGAGGTACCACATCATCACCGGTACGATCACCAACGTGAGGAAGGTGGCAAACGTGAGGCCGTAGATGATGGCCCAACTCATGGGCTTCCAGAAGATGTTGTTGTCTCCTCCGATGTACATCTTGGCGTCGTACTCGGCGAGTAGGCTTACAAAGTCGATGTTGATGCCGATGGCCAGGGGCAGCAGGCCGAGGACCGTCGTGATGGCCGTCAGCAGCACGGGGCGCAGTCGGGTCCGGCCGCCTTGAACGATGATTGGGACGATTTCCGAGAAGGGCAGCAGGTCGTCTTCTCCGAGCTCCAATTCCTCCTTCCGTCGGTCGATGAGCAAGTTGGTGTAATCGATGAGCACAATGGCATTGTTGACCACCACCCCGGCAAGGGAGATGATGCCGATCATGGTCATGATGATCACGAAATCCTGGCGGAAGACCACCAACCCCAGGAAGACCCCCGTTAGGGAGAACAGCACGCTGAAGCCGATGATGAACGGTGTGGAGATGCTGTTGAACTGGGCGACGATGATCAGAAAAATCAGGAACAGTGCGATGACCAGGGCGCGGGACAGGAAGGCCATCTCCTTGGCCTGTTCCTCCTGCTGTCCGGTGAATTCCCACTGGACGTCGGCCTGCGAGGGGTAATCTCTGAGCTCGGATTTTAAGGCTTCCACGATTTCGTTGGCATTGTAGCCTTCGAGGATGTTGGAGCCGAGGGTCACGGTGCGGTCGAGGTCCTTCCGCTTGATGGCGTTGTAGGTGGTGGACCGCCCAGCGCTGGCAACGGCGGAGATGGGCACCTCCTTGATTTGTCCGTCGGACTGGCTGCGGAAGATGACCTTCTGGTTCATCAGCGCGTCGGCATTGTTTCGGTAGGCCTCGGCAAATCGGAGGTTGATCGGGTAGTCATCCTCACCATCCTTGTACCGGCTGACCTCACGGCCGAACAACGCACTGCGCAGCGCATAGCCGATTTGCTGCGTGCTCAGTCCGTAGCGGCGGGCCTTGTCTCGGTCGATGGTGATCGGCATTTCCGGCTTGGACTTTTCGACGTCCAGTTTGAGGCCTTCGATGCCCTCGATGCCGGTGCCCTCGATGAATCGTTTCATGCCGTCTGCGTATGCGAGGGCGGTGGCGTAGTCAGGGCTGGTGATCTCGATGTTGATGGGCAAGCCCTGGGGCGGCCCGTCCGAGTTTTTGGTGGCACGGATGATGGCATCTGGGTAGCCTTTGACTTCCGCGCGGATGGCATTCAAGACATCCGTGGTCCGGATGCCGTCGCGGTCCTGGAACTTGGCGAAGCTGACTGTGATGCGGCCCTTGTGTGGAGTGGCGCCGAGCTGGGGCCCTTCTGCCGGATCGGACGTGCCTTCGCCGACTTGGGCGATGACCGAGTTTGTCAGGTATTGCTTTGGCTGACCATTCTCGCCAGTCCTCAGAAATTCGGAGCGGTTGATGGCGGCCATGACCATGGTTTCGACCTCTTCGGTGACGCGGTTGGTCTCCTCGATGTCGGTGCCGATTGGCATGTCGATGTAGACGTTGACGTACTGCGGCTCGTTCTGCGGGAAGAATTCCACCTTGGGCGGGAAGATGCCCAATAGGACCAGTGAGCTGAAGAGCAGGCCGATCATGCCGTAAAAGAACAGCCAGGGTTTGGCGCCACTGAGTGCAAATCGCAGCACCTTCTCGTAAGCGTTTTCGAGCGTGGGCAGCATCCGGTTCTGGAACCAGGCTGTTGCTGGCGTGAGTGCGTAACGGTTCAGCAGCCCAACCACACCGCCCAGTACGAACAGGTTGCCCAGGGTGTTGAAGCCGGCCCCCAGAAGGAGCATTCCAAGGACCACGAGAATGCCCGTGGTGATGAACAGCCGGCGCACATTCATCTCCGCTTCCTCGATGCGCATGTAGAGGCTTGTCAGCACGGGGTTGATGACGAGGGCCACGAACAAGGAAGAAGACAAGACGATGATGAGGGTCATCGGCAGGTATTTCATGAACTCTCCGATGATGCCGGGCCAGATGGCCAATGGCATGAAGGCGGCCAGCGTGGTGGCGGTGGAGGCGATGATGGGCCAGGCGACTTCTCCCACGCCATAACGGGCGGCGTCAAAGGGCGACATGCCCTCGTCCATCAGGCGATAGATGTTCTCGACGACCACGATGCCATTGTCCACCAGCATGCCGAGCGCTAGGACGAGGGCGAAGAGCACCATTACGTTGAAGGTGATGCCGAGGGCGTTGAGGATGGCGAAGCTGAGGAACATCGACAGCGGGATGGCCACCCCGACGAACAGAGCGTTGCGGAGTCCGAGGAAGAAGAGCAGCACGCCGACCACCAGCAGGACGCCGAGGATGATGCTGTTTTGCAGTTCCTCGACTTGCGTCCGGGTTTGGTCCGATTGGTCGGAGGTGATGCTGACGTTCAAGTCAGTGGGCAGGAATTCGGCCTTGGCTTCGGCGATGATGCGGTTGATCTCGTCAGAGGCGATGATGAGGTTCTCTCCGGACCGCTTCCGCACGTCCAGGGAGACCACAGGGTTGCCCCACTCGCGGGCGAAGCTGGTGGCTTCCTGGTCGACGAATTGAACCTTGGCCACATCTCGGAGGTAGACGGGTTTTCCGCCTTCGGCCTTCACGATGATGGCCTCGAGTTCGGCGGCATCGCGAAAGTCCCCGACCACCTGGACGGTGCGTCGCCGGCCGTCCATCAGAATGTCGCCCCCGGAGATGGACACGTTTTCCTGTGCGATGGCTTGTGCGATGTCGTTGAAGCTGACCAAGCGGGCCTCCGCCTTGAGGTAGTCCACCTCGACCTCCATCTCTTTTTTGTTGACCCCGCGGATCTCGGCTTCGTTGACCTGTTGGAGGTTCTCGATGCGCTCCTGCAGTTCCTCAGCGTAGTCCTCGAGCTGGTCGATGGGGTAGTCGCCGGACAGGTTGACCTGCATGACCGGGATGAGCTCGGAGAAGTTGAGCTCAAAGACGTTGGGGTCGCTCGGGAGGTCGTCCGGGAAGCTGGGGTCGCTCATCGCGACGTCCACTTTGTCCTTGACCTTGCGCAACGCCACCTCCGGGGTGACGGAGAAATCGAACTTGACGTCGATTGCGCTGTAGCCTTGCTGGCTTGTCGAGATGATTTTGTCGATGCCTGTGATGCTTTTCAGCTCCTTTTCGATCGGGCGGGTGATCAGTTTCTCGATGTCGCTGGGGCTGTTGCCCGGGTAGGCGGTGCCGATGTAGACCTCGGGCACACTTACTTCCGGGAAGCTCTCCTTCGGGACGGTGATGTAGCTGGAGACGCCGGCGAGCAGGATGATCACGATGAGCACCCCGACCGTCGTACGGTTGCGGATGGAGGCGGTGCTCAGCCCGAACTCCTTGAGTTTCTCTGAATTCATGGGAATCAGTCGGAATTCGCGATCAACGAAGGACCTGGACGGCCTCGCCTTCGACCACCTGACCGGCGCCGCGGTCGATGATGTCCATGCCAACGTCCAATCCGTCTAGGACCAGCACGCGGTCCTTGTAGGCGGTGCCGATGGTCACGGGTTGTCGCTTGGCTTGGCCGTTTTCAATGCGGTACACGAAGTCCTTTCCGGCGCGATCCTGAAGGATCAGGCTGGAAGGCAAGGTCAGGGCCGTGTCGATGTGGAGGTCGTT
>NYTZ01000134.1 GCA_002683735.1 Flavobacteriales bacterium | reverse complement strand
CACCAAGGGCTTAAAGGCCGGGGACTGGGCCCGTTGTGCCGCTGAAGCATGTGGCGGTCGAGGCGGGGGGCGTCCCGACATGGCCCAGGCGGGCGGAAAAGATGCCACCCTTGCGGATGCGGCTTTGGAAGCGGCGCGGCATTTCGCCAATGAGCGCTTGGCCTGATACGCTCGCTATCTCTCAAGGAGTCCATCATGTCCCTGAACCGCCGCCAATTTTCGGCCCTCGCTGGAGCAACCATGACCGCACCTGTTTTCGGAGCTTTTCGAGTGAAACCATCCTTCGAAATTTCCTTGGCCCAGTGGTCACTGCACCGGACGATTTATGGCGGCAAACTCGACAACATGCGGTTCCCTGAGTACACCAAAAAGGAATTTGGAATTGATGCCGTGGAGTACGTCAACCAGTTCTTCAAGGACAAAGCCGAAGACAAAGCGTATTTGCAGGAACTCAAAAATCGCTGTGATGACTTGGGAGTCAAGAGCCTGTTGATCATGTGTGATGGCGAAGGGCAGTTGGGTGACGCTGATGAAGCGGCTCGAGCCAAAGCCATCGAGAACCACTACCGATGGATCACTGCGGCCAAATTCTTAGGCTGTCATTCCATTCGAGTGAATGCATCCAGTTCCGGGAACTGGGCGGAACAAATGATGCGAGCTGCAGATGGTCTTCGGAAGCTTTCAGAATTTGGCGATCAGCATGGCATCAATGTCTTGGTCGAAAACCATGGCGGCCTTTCTTCCAACGGAATGTGGCTGCACGGCGTGATGCGTACGGTCAATCATCCACGATGTGGCACCCTGCCTGATTTTGGCAATTTTTGGGTCAGCAGTTCCGAGACCTACGACCGGTATAAAGGTGTGGAAGAACTGATGCCTTACGCGAAAGCAGTGAGTGCCAAGAGTCGTAAATTTGATGATGAGGGCAATGAAGCAGAAACCGACTTCGTTCGCATGATGGGTATCGTGAAGAAGTTCGATTACCACGGATACGTGGGTATCGAGTGGGAGGGTGGAGATCCCTCAGAACAAGAAGGTGTGATGGCAACCAAGCGGTTGCTGGAAAAGATTCGTTCCGCGTGAGCCTCCCTGCAGCAAACATTCCGTGGTTGACCGACTTGTCCGGCAAGTTCGTGGTGGTTGAGGGCCCAGATGGTTCCGGAAAATCCACCCAAGCGGCTCGGTTGGTTGCCATGCTGCGCGAAGCGGGGCTGGAAGTAGTTGAGGTCCGAGAGCCTGGCGGTACTCCACTCGGTGAGCGCCTTCGAGCGGTCTTGCTCGACCCAGAGACAGGTGAAATTGATGTCCGCACAGAAATGTTGCTCTACATGGCCAGTCGTGCTGAATTGGTGGCGTCGCGTATTCGACCCGCGTTAGAGCGCGGGGCTTGTGTCGTGGCCGACCGATTTGTGTCATCAACGCTCGCGTATCAAGGTGCAGCTGGCGGGTTGGATCAGACGGCGATTCGCGATGCCGCCCGGGCAGCATGTGGTGAAGTCACACCTGATTTGGTGGCGATCTTTGATGTGGATGAATCAACCGCGGCGGGACGAATGGGCCTTTTGCGAGATCGAATGGAAGCTCGAGGTTCGGCGTATCACGCCGCGGTCCGGCGTGGGTACCACGAACAGGCGGAATTGGAGCCCGAGACGCACGTGCTGATTGACGCGGCACGAAGTCTTGATCATGTTTTTGCGGATTTCCTTGGTGTCCTCGGAGCCCGATTCGGGAGCCCGGGTGTTCAATCAAATTCGTCGCCGCGGAACGTCGAGGCCAAGTAAGCCTGACGCACCACCGCGTCATTAATCAAATCTTTGGGGGCGCCCTCCGCAAGGTTCCGACCCTCGTGCAGGATGTAAGCTCGGTCGCAAATTCGAAGGGTCTGCTGAACATTGTGGTCAGTTACCAAGATGGCGATGCCATTTTTGGCCAAGCGTCGGACCTCGCCTTGAAGTTCTTCCACGGTGTGGGGATCCACGGCCGCGAATGGCTCGTCGAGCAACAACAGACGAGGTTTGCACGCCATAGCGCGGGCAATTTCGAGTCGGCGACGTTCTCCACCAGAACAGGTCTCGGCCAGATCTTCAGCCTTGTGCCGGAGGCCAAATCTTTCGATCAACTCACGCGCTTTATTTTTCCTTTGTGCGGCGGTTGGTTCATGCAGCTCTAAAACCGCGAGCAGATTTTCCAGAACGGTCATCCCTCGGAAAACACTTGGCTCTTGTGCGAGGTATCCCATTCCAAAGCGAGCGCGTCGGTGCATTGGTTGTTGGGTGACATCGCGGTTGTCAAAATGCACTTCGCCTTCGTCTGCGTCCAGCATGCCAATCGCCATACGGAAGCTGGTTGTCTTCCCTGCTCCATTTCGTCCCAAGAGCCCGACAATCTCACCGGGGTCGACAGAAAAGCTCGCACCATCGACCACCCGGCGGGCGCCGAAGTTCTTGACAAGATTTCTGACTTCAAGCAGCGGCACCTTAGTCCTGCTCTGATGTGTCGCTGGGGAGGTCTGCTTCTTCGGAAGTTGATTTTGATTCAACCACCTTGGCCTGATCGGTCCACTCTTCGGGACGGAGTCGGTGGGCGATCGCGCCGATGATTTGGTCGGCATCCTGATGCACGTAGTCGTCGACCTTCACCGTGCGACCGTCGGAATGAACAATTTTGGCCACACTTTTGCTCATCCATCGACTCATATCGATGTCACTGATTTCTGAGGCGTCCCAAGATCCATAGGGGTGGTGGAAATTTCCTTCGTCATCCACGCGGTACTTTTTCCGGAGGCCGCCGGTCAATTGCAGCCCGGCCACCAGTGAGTAGGGGCCGCACAAGATGAAGAGCCATTGCACCATCCGGTTCCATTTGTTCGGCACTGGGAATTTTTGATAAGCGGTAATACCCGCGGAGACCCCTTCGACGAAATTGGCAAACGCATCGCTGTCACGTTCCCATCTGCCTTGACCAACTGCAAGTAAGCCCGCAGCCAAGCGATCGATTTCCAGGCTCCAGCGAAGTCTGGCTTGGGCGACGGTCCCCAATTCTGCGGTGTAGTTGAACTCCACCGAAACCAAGCCTTCTTCCTGAGCTCGTTGCATTTCTGCTTTGAACTGGGAGGTCATCTCTTCCCGAACCGATTTGAGTTGTTCAATCTCAACCTCGGTCATGCTTGCGGTCAGTTCTTGTCGACTGACTTGGATTCCTTGCACCGCGGTTTGCAGGGCGTTGTCTTCACCATTGGCGTGTCCTTCCAAACCGCTTTTGACGTTGGTGAATGCCACCTGCTTTTGGTACCCCAGCTCATCCATGGGGATTTTCACGGAGTAGTCGTACCAGCCCCATACACCAAAGACCGCGCACATCACGGTCATCAAACTCATTTGGATCACCCATCGGGTTCGGGGTCGGGTCTGGATCATGGCAAGCCTCCGTTTAAGGGTGCGAGTCTTATTCTGACTTGATCGCCGCCAATTCGCGAGCGTCTTCGATCAATTCGGTACTCAGCCCCGGGAGCCCGTCCAACCGGTCAAGCATGATCTCCAGTCGACGTTCTGGGGAAGCGGTTGGGTCATCGGCTCGCTGCGCGGCTTGTACCAGAGCCGAAAAGGCCATCTTCCACCATTCCAAACTTGGACGATCAGCATCTTTTTCGGGCTCAACGCGCGTTCGAACCACAACACCGCGTCCCAAAACGGCCACTGGCCGCTCCCCCAATTTTGTCATGGGCTCTCGGGCAAGAGCCAGTACGGGAACCCCATGTTCCAAGCTGGCCGTCAGAAGTCGCCGAGCATCGGCACCCACCTGGGGGGCTGTGATCAAATGGATTCCTGGTTTGGGCACAAACTCGTCGTTGTTGGGGACCTCGGTGCACTGGACACCGTGTTCGTCCGCGTGCTCGAGGGCAGCGTTGGCGCGAGCCTGCCACGCCTCACCAAGCTGAGTGAGAGCGCTGTCCAGCAAGCTTGGGTCACGTGAGCCCCGGGCTGACTCGAGAGACCGTCGTGCTTCACGCTCGGCGGAGCACCAGTCAGCGCCGGTGTTGGAGGAGTGATTTTCTGCCGATGGATTCATGCGATTTATCGATCAACTGTCCAAAAGATCCGACACCAGATCCACCCGGACTGGATCTGCGAACGCGGCTCGGAGTCGATCTGGAGGTGAGACTTCAAGGACCATTCGGCTCGAAGGGGTCAACACTTGAAGGGACTGTTCATCTCCTTCTCCATCACGCGCGAGGATCTCGATCAAGCGGCGCAAAAGGGGCAAATCTGCGGAATGGCAAAGCACCGGGTCTCTGCTGTTTCGGTGCACGGTTGCGACATGATCGAATTCCTGCCACGCCTCGACCTCCGCCATTCCGAAGGCCACGGCATCGAGGATGTCGGACCACTTTCCGGTGGGCACGAGAAGCAATTGGTCCAGTGAAAGCCGGCCAAGGATTTCATCCAACCGGGTGGCCAGCTGTTCGGGCTCCAGTTTGAGTTGGTGGCGGCTTAGATCGGCTTGTTCAGCCAAATCGAGGCGACAGACGTGTTCATTCACGTCTTCGGCTCCGATTTGGAGATTTTGCATGACTTCTTCGACTTCGGTCGACTCAACGAATTCCACGGAATCCTCCTTTAGGCCCCAATCATATCGGTCCGGGGAAGGGAGTAGCATTGATGAGATGTCGCGGCACATTCTATTCATTTGCACCGGAAATACCTGTCGGAGCCCCTTGGCGGAGGGTTTGGCTCGCGATTGGCTCCGTCAACATGGTTTGGACAGCGCATGGACCGTGGGGAGCGCTGGGGTTTTTGCGGTGGATGGATCAGAGCCTTCACCTGAGGTTGCGGCGTTATTGGCTTCTCGCGGAATTTCGGAAGTTGGCCAGTCGGCATCGTTGACTTCAGAAATGTTGCAAGGTGCTTCGGTGGTCTTTGCCATGACAGCGGCCCATGCGGAAGCGGCTCAGCGCATCTTGGGGGAAGCCCCGGGGCCTCCGATTCAAACCTTGGACTCCGCTGGTGATGTTCCGGACCCCATCGGCCACGGATTCGGGGTGTACGCCGACTTGGCCGATCGATTGGACGCTGTTCTTGATCAAGTACTAAAGGATGTGACGCATGCAAATAACGATCTCGGGTGACCACCGTGGCCATGATGCCGTGGAAGGTGTCGCAGGGCATCTCAACACACTGGGCCACGAAGTGGTGGTGCAAGGCGCGTGTGATGGTGATGCGTGTGATTACCCAGTGCGTTCCTTGGCTGTGGCCAATGATGTGGCCGAAGGTCGATCAGAACTGGGCATCTTGGTTTGTGGAAGTGGCATCGGTGTGTCCATCGCCGCCAACAAGGTGAATGGTGTCCGAGCCGCGTTGGTGGTGGACGCCGCTCATGCTCAAGGTGCCCGTGAGCACAACCATGCCAACGTGTTGTGTTTCTCTGCTGATCGCACGTCAGTGGATGTCATGTGTGAAGCGGTCGAGGCATGGATGCACGCCGAGCCTCAACCCGACCGCCATGCCCGGCGGGTTGAGCAGATGGCTGAAATCGAACGTGGGGCGATTCCTCAGGATCAAGCTTCAAGTTCGGCGTAACCTGCAGCCAAATCGGCCAGCAAACGCACACCAAAGCCCGTCGGTCCTTCACAGAATTGAGAATTGCCTTCGGTCCTGGCAACCCCCGCGATATCCAAGTGCGCCCAAGGCATGTCCTCTGGAACAAAGTGTGAAAGGAAGGCGGCACCCTGAATGGGGTGGCCGTCTCGCTTGGGTCCACTGTTCCATAAGTCGGCGTGGCGAGCACGCATGAAATCTCGATGGCATTCCCATACGGGCATGGGCCAGAGTTTTTCTTCGGTCTCCTCGGCCGAGAGTTCCAATCGATGACGCAAGGATTCATCACCACAGAACATGCCGCCACACCACGAACCCAAGGCGACCACGATACCCCCGGTCAAGGTGGCCATGTCCACGATCGCCGTTGGTTGCAACTTGGTGCACGCGTACGTCAGTGCATCGGCCATGATCAGTCGACCTTCAGCATCGGTATTGGTCACCTCAACGGTGGCTCCATTCATCATGGTGATGATGT
>NYTZ01000133.1 GCA_002683735.1 Flavobacteriales bacterium | reverse complement strand
CACAGAGCGCACGAATGAACGAAGTAACGTTAGGAGTCCTGGTGCCTGCCTCAAAAGAAAAAAAACAAAGAAAAGCACTCGTTGAATGCACGCACATCCGATCCTACTTACGCCGAGCAGCCCGACACACAACGCCAGGCAGGGCGCCCCATGGCGGCTCCCGCCCAAATTGGCTCATGGGTCGATAGGCCTGCCGTTTGGACGCACAATGGCCTCCAACTGCCTCAACTCATCCTCATAAACAACTTTCTTCAAGACCTTTTCGCGCTGGTTCGGCTCCAACTTCTCGCCGCCGGAGAGGGCCTCCTCGATCTTCTGGATCTCTCGCAGTTTCTTCTTCAACTTCAAGATGTCCTTGGAGTCACCAGGCAAACTCTCGTACAACGTCACCTTGGGCAAGCATACCTCGTGGGCCTCTCGCGACTCGGGCGCCTCGTGGAGGGCGGAGGCGGGGGCCTCCTCCCGCTCCGACTGCGGTGGCGAGGGGGAGCGCTCCGCGAGTTCGAGCCTGGGAGCCGTGGTATCATCCCGAGGCGCTGGCACATCACCTTCCGGTGTTACTTTCTTCTTGTCCACCTTCGCTTCCCTGGGGCGCGGGCCTGTGGTCATCGTCATCATTTCAAACGGCACCTCATAGGCCTTGCTGCGAAGGATCTTATGCCTGGCGAAGACCAGGAGCCCTCGGCTGTACTTCTGCTCCTCTAAGACCGTGTCGTCCGCAGAGCCCTCTTTGGCAGCATCCTCGCTGGCCTTGGCACCACCTGGCTTCATCCAAGCCGGCCGCATGCTTCCAAGGGTCACATCCGCCGACGTCAGCGAGCCCCACTTCGCAGCCTCGTAGTCGCTCCCCTTTTTCCAGCTTCCGACGTCTGCCCTGCTCTTCAGCTCGTCCTCGACCCTCGCCCTTCGCCATGGTGGAGGCTCCCGTCCATCGTCACCACCCTTTGCCTCCCCAGCTGGGCCTCGGCCCAGGATACCCATGCCACCTCCACTGGTGTTCTGATTCTTTGCCTTCTCATCGTCCTTGGCTCGCTGTACAATGCTCTCGACGAGCTTCCTGGCTACATTCACCTGCCGCCGCGTACCCTTGTAAATGACCGCGCGGGGCAGACCGTCTGGCAAATTCTGGTCAATCTCAATGGAGGCACCCGACTGCTTCTTGAAAGACTTTATGGTCTCCCCAGCCTTGCCGATCACAAGACCAACGAAGCGATGCTCAAGTGGCGAGACCTCATGCACACGCTCACCTTCATCCTCCTCATTCACTACCTCTTGTTCTTTGCCGGACTCGCGCACCGGTTCCCGCAGAGAAGAGAAGCGGTTACCGCTACCGCCAGTACTGTTCTCCCCGGTGTTACCGGCAGCGGTGCTGTGGCTGCCATCCACGGAAGGTCCCTTCCGCGTCACGGTGCCTGGAGGTGGCAAGCCAAAACCCAATGGTGCCAGCGCCGACGCTTGCATTGTAGCTGAGGCCGTTGGCATCTGTGCTGCGTCGCTGCTCAATGGCAGTGCGCTCTGCACTTCGCCAGGCGGCTGGGCCTCACCATCCTCGCGGATACTACCTGGCGACGATGGCCGCGGCGGTGGTGGCTCTGGGGCCATCGCGGCCACAGATCCTGGAGGTTCACAACGCCGCTGAGGTTCCACTGGTAAGGGTGGCCCTGCCTCGGGAACGGCCGTCTTGCCCGCGCGTTTCAGGAACATGGAGAATGCTGACGCCTCAGAGTCTCCTGCTTGCGCTGGAGGCTCTTGCCCCATCTGCGCGATGTGCGGCGAGACCTCTGGCGTCGGGGCCACACTTGCGGCGGGCGATCGGGACCGCGGTGGCGCCTCGACGACTTCGGCCTCCCGAAGCACTTCGGCGTCCACGGGGCGCTGGCCCTCCGGCGACGCGACAGCCGTTTCGGGGACGGGCGCGGGCTGCGGCGCGAGGCGGGTGCCGGGCGGCAGGAGGGGCGGCCGTGCGGGGGGCTGCCGCGGTGGCTCTGCGGGCTGCTGCGGAGGCCCCGAGTGCGGCTGCGGTTGCCCCGATGACGGGGAGACCCTCCGCTGTGGCCCCAAGTCTATCGCCTGTGTTGGTGTATCGGTGTGCGCGGCCAAGTGCGCTTGCGACGGTGCGGAAAGATGTCGCTGCTGGCCAGCGGGGGGCTGCTGCGGCGGACCCACAGGCGGCTGCTGCGGCGGACAGGTGGGCGGCTGCTGCGGCTGGCCTGCACTGGGCGGCGGCTGCGACCCCACAGGGGGTTGCTGGGGTGGGCGTACTGGGGGCTGCCGTGGTGGTCCAACGGATTGCTGAAGTCGAAGCTCGCCGTGTGACAACGGCTGCAGCGTGGCCACGGAAGCCTGGTCTGGTGGACTCCTATGAGAATCCGATCTACTGTCTGGTCTACTGTCTGGATGCTGCTCCACAACAACACATGGCTGCATAGACGTGTGCTGTGGCATCTCCCTGGTCTTTGGCGGCACTGGTTGCTGTTGCAACGCTTTGTGCTGCGTGCTCTGTGGCTGCTGCACCTCGCTTGGCATAACCACAGGTGACTGCAACCCCACAAGCGCTTCGAGCCCAGCTTCAAGTGGCTGCTCCACTGGCGGATGCGCTGGAGATGTTGTGAACGCGTCCGCCCAATTCTGTCCATAGAGGCTGCCCAAAGGGTAAAAGTCTTTGTACCAATCCAATTTGACTGGCAACTCGTGTTTGAAATACCGATTCTCGTGCCACTGCCGCATCCGGGTGGTCTCGAATGGACCGTGCACGTCGCCGGCCGGCGTTTTGTACCACCAGCGGTCGCACTGCGGTGGCTCAACCTTCTCAACAGGTGCCGAAGTGACGTTGATATTTTCGTCTTCGTCTTCATCTTCCACTTCGTGATTCTGCTCCTCGGCCTCCATGGCGATCGCCTGCTCAGGCTCCTGCATAACTGCGTCTGACCCGGCCGCTGCAATGCGGGCGGCTTTCTGCACGGAGACCTCGTCGGCCGCACTCCTCGTCTGTAGGCGGACGAAGAGGCGATCCGTGTGGCCCCGAAAGACCCGCTGGATGGCAACCGCGGCCTTGTCCCGTTCCTCTCGGTCCCGGCGCCACCGCTCTGCGCGCTCGAGCTCCTGCAATGTGCGACCACCCTGTGCGCGACTCCTTTCCTCGAGACCCGCGAGCTCCTGCTCCAACTTCGGGCGCTGCTGCACCTTGGCAACTTGATTCTTCTCCAGCGGGGCCCCAGCCTCGTGAGCCTCTTTGATCTTCGAGATCTCGCGCAATTTTTTGTGGACCTTCAAGATGTTCTTTTCTGCGAAAGATAACGGCCGCCACTCATCTTCCTGTGGCTGCGCTGAAAAGTCGCCCACCACCTCAGGCGATGCTGGCCGCAACACCTCCGGCGCTGGTGCCTCGACAACGCTCACTGTCACAGGAGCAGGAAGCGGCGCTGGAGACATGACCACTGGGGCCGCCTGGACCTCCAATGGCTGCGTCGCGGATGGCAGGTTTGCCGCCTCCCGTTCGCTGGGCACCGGAGCAGGTGCAGGCCAATCCTTGGATGGCGGGGCCGGCAGTCGGGGCGCCTGCCTGGGCTCCGGTCTCGCCCGGGTCGTGAAGACCGACGGAGGGGCAGAGCCCCAAGCGGCAACAGCCGTGGGGGGCGCTCCCCACATGCCCCCCACACTGCAAGGGTCGCCACTCCCGCCAAGCGAGGGGAAGGCCGCGCTCGACCCGATGTCCAGCTGCCTCTGCCCCCGTCGCGAGCCCGCAGCGGCCACCGCCGCCGTCCCGGCCGGTCCGCCACCGACGGGGCCCCGCTCGCCGCTGGCCAGCGCCCGCGGATTGGAGCGGTATGACGCGCAACCCATGACGAGCTGCGTGGCGTCGAGTTTCTTGGCTTGTCCCGCCGTCTTGGCCTTCTTCGTCTCAACCGGCGGCTCCCAGAGCTCGTGGAGGTCCCCGCCAGGCGCAGCCGAAGCCGTGGGCGCGGCCCCAACTGCAACACTTGGCTTGGGTGGCGCCGCCGCCTTGGGCTTCTTCGCCTCGACTTGCGGCTCCCAGAGCTCCTTGATGTCCCCGCCAAGTGCATGCGCGACCGCAGGCTCGGCCACAACTGCAACACTTGGCCCTTCGTCGTCCACCTGGGCCATCCCAGGCCGCGCCTTTACCCGGCTCCTCTTCTGCGTGCGGTCCTGCAACCTGAAGAGCACGAGGTTCACTGCAGGCACCTCCTTGCCGCCCGGCATGGTGTTCGGGGTGCCCGGCCTGATGCGCGCAAGGTCTGCCCGGTCGAGGACGCAGAGCGCGAGTGAGGGAAGCTGCGTCCTTGCTCGCTTCATCAAGTCCTCAATGCCCACGACACCATTATGCTCGAGGCGCAACCAGAGCGCGCACCTGGTCCTCGTGCCATTCTGGTAGGGGTAACAACCTTTCTTGGCGATCTCGCGGAAGAGGTGGAACACCCCGTCAGCTGTAAGGTGCCCCGAGAGGTCGGAAAGGTGCAACTCATGGGCATAGCCCTCGGCCACCCAACTGCTGAGCGCCTTGATTGAGTGGTCGCCAATCGCGTTCTTGTAAAGCTTAAGCCTGTGGCAGATCGGCCAGCGGTGGAGGAACGAGCAGAGGTGGTTGGCAACACCCAGGTCGGTGATGTAGGAGTTGCATGAGAGGTCCATGTTGAGGCTGTAGACCCCATGGGTGGACTCGACGTAGCGCCGCATGAAGCCATCGAGGTGCCGCATGAGGGCCTTCAGGTCAGCATCGCCAAGATCTAAGCCACTGAGGTCCACGCGCACAATCTGGTCGCGCACGGTGATGAACTCGTCCCAATCCGAACCGCCATTGTCTCCCCACGGGTCCTCGGTGGGCTCATCCCAATCGGCAGGCCCCTCGTGCCAACTCGCGTTCCAATCTTCGGCGGCACTCCATTCATCCGAAGTGTCAGGTACCTTCCAACCTCCATCACTTTCCGGACGCTTCCAACTAGTCTCGCCCTGCGGCGCGATGGCGTAGCCCATCCAATCCTTGGGTTGACGCCACTCGTCCTGGTTCCAGGCGTCCTGCTTCCAATCAGAACGTCCGGCGCCAACATGGCCGTCCCACGTGACGTTGGCCCAGTACTGGTCGTCCCCCCAGTCCTCGAGCTGCGCAGATCGGGCGGAGGTCAGCAGCGCTTCAACCGTCGGCGCCAACGGCGGGGCCGAGCCCAGCGTTGAGTCCCCAACCGCAAGCTGCTTTCGGCCGCGGGCGTCGCCAGCCGTGCCACGTGCTTCCTGGGCCGCAAGACGTATCTGCCGCCGTGCCTGATCCGCTTGCCGCCTCGCCTCAAGGTGATTCCGCTGCCGGTCACCAACCGCTGCATCTCTTGCGCCTCCTCCAGCGGGTCTCTCAGCCCGCTCCAACTTTGTATTCTGGACCACTGGGGCGTCCACATCGTCCTTCTTGGCGACCCACTTGGACATATGCGCCCGGAAGCGGGCAGCTCGAGGATCACACTCCGAGGCGGACCTGGCCTCAGATTTCAAGGACGCAGCAAACGCGCAACTGCGGTTGGGAGGTGCTGGGAGGGGCTAATGGCAGCGGCTGTGGGAAGTGGGGAATACCTTAAGCCCAGGGCTTG
>NYTZ01000132.1 GCA_002683735.1 Flavobacteriales bacterium | reverse complement strand
CACGCGCTGGCATGGCTTTCCGAGCATGAGGTGAAGACAATGGCAGGCGCGGCTGGTACGCATGCCATGGATGTCCAGCTACGCACCGTGAATCCCACGCGGCTGGTGGAGCACGTCCATTCGTTAGCCAGGCTGGCGACTCCCAGAAATGCCGAGCCACAGAATCCGATGTTCGTGTCCTGAACGGCGAATACGCCGCATGGTGTCTTTATATTGATTTGAAATCAAGCGGGCAGGGAAGAGTGCAGACAGCGAGAGAGGGATAGAGAGGCACAGAGAAAGAGAGGGCAAGGACTGGAGGTGGTGCTAGGTTTGTAGTCGTAGGACACTGCTCGCTACATCTTCATGCGTAATGTGATGATCACGTGCAGGCATGCCACCAAAGCACACAACGTACAGGTCGCGAGAGTGGTTGCGCCACCAGGTGCGCACCAAGACTCGTCGGCCCATAAAAACACAGATCACCACGCCAAAGGCAAACGGAGCCGACATGGTGATAACAGAGGCCAAAAGGCCTCCAAGTGCCCGATTTGGCTCATCCACAGACAAGTCAGGAATCGTCCGACTGCTCGTCCTCCAGCTGCAGATGGAGGGGCGGTGGCCAATTCGGTGGGCTCGGTTTGCCACGGTGGAATGCCCACGGTGGGAGCTTCTGCCGCCACGGCGGAGCCACGCTGGACGCGGCTGCCCGTCTTCCAGGCGGCGTGCGACTCCTCTGGCGGTCTCGCCCTTGCCACGACGATGATGCCGCTCGCTCCCTTGTCTCTCCGTCTGTCCAGTTGCGGTGGCCGGGCTCTTCGTCTTCCTCTGAAGAGTCGCCGGTCGAGAGCCAGCGGCGGTAGGACGGGTTCTTCTCCCACTCGGCGCGCTGCTTATGGTACTTCAGGTGCTCCAGCCACATCTCTCGCCGCTTGCCTTGGAGCTCCCTCTCCGCGTAGCTGCGCACATGGATCCGCTTCGGGTCCATAGGCGGCTCCTCGACTTGCCCTGCGCGGAGGTTGATGCCTCCGAAGCTGTCCGACGGTCCAGGCCATTGCCCTGCCAAGCTCCAGCTGAGGAACTTGTTTTCCTCATCCGACAGGCACTGCTCCGAGAGGAAGAACATGTCGAGGCCGTATGGTCGCCGCGCTCGCAGCAGCCGTGGCACCCAAATCTGGATCGCGAACTGCTTCTCAAGCGCAAACCACTGACACCCAAAAGCGGGGCACAGACCGCCCTGCGCGTTACCCTTGAACGTCCACGGCCAAAAGTCAGGGATCTTGTACGACGCACCCCACGTGTTACTGTATTTGCCTCCAGTCAAGCCTTCGGTTCGCGCTTCCTCGTGCGTGTACCATTCCCAATGGTACCTCCCGTAATGATTCGGCCTCTCATTGGTGAAGAAGCCGAGCTGTAGGAAGTCGTGCTCCTTCGTCGTGGCAATGAGCTGGTCGACCATGCTGCCCACGACATCTGATGGCCACGCGTCCGCCTCGAAGATCCAAAAGTGGGTGGCCCCCACGCTGTCGGACATGAGCTGTGGCAACCGCGTGGCCAGGCCCTTCATCAACGTGTGCACTCCGTGGGCATCTCCGTGGGGGTAGTGCCCTGGCGTCCTCGAGAACTTGTCCACGCCGAGCCACAGGCCGACAGCGGCTGTAGGCCAGGGCTTCCCTCTTCGTTGCGAGAGCACGAAGGCAACGCGCTCCTGTGTCTTCCTCGCATCCGGCAACAAGCGGTGAATGCACCAGACGGCCGCATGCACCCCGTCGACAGGGTAGCCGAAGTTCACGTAGTGGTCGTGGTCTTCTTCCGCCGACTTCGCCATCTGCCGCCAAGCAAACTGACCAATGCGTTCCAGCACCGTCCGATTTTCCTGCTGCTGCCGTCGCTCCCTCTTCTGCAACTTGTGGACTCGCCCCGTGCGTGGGTCTTCCACCACCTGCGAGTAGTCGGGTTCTCCACGGCGAAACGCGTGCAGGTGGCAGAACTTGCAACGGTCGCCATGTCGGCAACCATTGCGTCGACAATGGTAGCGACACCTGTTGAAGACCAGCTGCCATCTTGGAGTCCACCGTGCTCCTTCCCACTCGGGTTTGTCGCGGTCCATCTCTCCAGGCACGGCGATCTTGCACTTGCACCTCATGTTGTCTGGAAACCTCCATTTCCAGTTGAGGACTGCAGGGGCATCGGTCAACGCGGGCCGCTGGTACGTCATCACGTCCTGTCGGCTGCCGCGGCGGCTAGCCCAGCACGGCGAATACGCCGAGGACACTCGTCATGTCTCTTCTCTATTCTACGCTTCTCACGGTATCTTCGATCAGAGTCTCAGCGTCCACGTCGATGCACTGATCGAGGTATCCACTTACAGCGCTCGCTGAAGTCGCTATTGTCACCGCGTCGATGACGTGCGCTACGGCTTGCACTTTTCGGTCACATTCGTTGCCACGTTGGGAGTGTAGGAGCGTGTGTCCGCATGGCATACCGCAGACACGTCGTGCGGCTTCATGCGTACACACTGCAGGACACACGGCACCCAATCACATCCGATGTATCCACAGTCATGCTGATGGCTCGTGGCCACTACTGCATGCCACGGTGAAGTCTCACTGTGCGCACGGCAAACGCACGCAGCATCCGCGATGACGTGTGCCACATGATGCTAGCTACTAGCTTCGGCGCACCCGACGGGTGCGTTTGTGAAACGTCTTTGACAGGTCCTTGCTGATCTCCTTGGGTCCGTGTGAAGATCATACTCCCGTGCGCCGCGCTGACACATGAAGAGTGCGCGCCACACGTGGCAAACACTGCGCGCACACGGACATGCATGCACGGAGGGGCCGATGTAAACGTGGACATCTCAGGCGTCCCGCCTGAAAGTAGATCGACCTGTCCGTCTCGTCTGCGCTGGGGTAGCCCTGAGACACAACGGAAGGCTAGCACTCACGAGCTGGGGCAAGGACACGCCTCTCTCGCTACTCCTCTATTAGCAGTTCACAGCAGAGTCTGCGAAGCGGCAATAGCACACATATCGTGTATTTGCAGAATGGCTCTTCGTGACATATCGCGTGCAAATCGTGCACCGTGCGCGGCGCACGGAGGCCTGCCGTGCGAACGGAAGTACAGGCGGGGAAGGAGTGGCACCCCGTGCACGGTGGACTGCGGAATTGACAGAGCCACTGTCTATGGTTGCGGGGCGGCGGCCGACACACACAAACACTTGCGACAAAGACGTCTCTCCAAACCAGCCTGACTTGTGTCGTGCCTTTCCTGCGCTGTGATTCTACGGCTTGAGGTGAGCTTTCTGACCCACGGTGTATACACCGTTCTAGACCACCCGACGAAACAATTCTAATTCCTCGTGGCGTCTGCCCATGTAGTCTGGTTTCCCGCGACGCGTCAGGAACATCGCTTCAACATGCAATTCCTGCGCCCCAAAGTAGACAACTGCAGACTTTCCGATGCCTTCAGTATTGTGAACGCCTGCCTGGAAACGATGAGGAAAAGTACACAGCACAACGTCTGGAACGCGGAGTGGAAAAGGGACTCGAGAGTCTGTACCTAGGATGCGCGTGGAGTAGGAGACTCATGCTGTAGGCAATGCTCGCCGTCGTTATCGCACAGGTTTGGCAACGTGTCTGCTCTCGTGAGTCACCAAGACATGCTCGTGCTGGTGATGCGACATTGTGACGCTTTGATACCCTCAATTTCAACATTGGTGGCTAAGCGAGTCAACGTCAGCAGTCCAGTACCTGTTTCGTCGCAATCACAAATTCCGAATTAGCTCCGAGACGAGTTCAAATCGTGCGTCTGCCTGTCCGTCGATGTCCGCTGCCCGCTCAGGGCTCCTGCGCGCACGGCGGGCCGTACTCCTCCATCTCGAGCTGCTGCTCCTGCCATCGCTCCTGCAGGACAGCCTGCAAGCACGCCCTCGTCTTCATCAATACCTGACCGCTGCGCCAGGAGAGGGCTTCGAAGTAGGACGGTTTTTGCCACGCCTCGACGCTCATTTGACGCCGCATAACAGACAGCTCGTGGTCTGCGTTTCTTGTCCACGCCGCCTGTTCGTCTCTGAGGTGCTGTCGCATGAGCTTTCCCACGGTCGCCGACAAGTCGTGGAGATTACTCCTCGTCTCTATCTTGTAGACCTCTAAGAGTTGTTCTTCCTCGCTCGGTAATGACACCCACTTCTCGCCGTCCCATTCCGTTGCCCAGAACAAAGCAGGGAGGTCCAGCCACGACTTGGCCATTGCTGCAATGCACGGCAGGGCCAGAGGGGGGAGCGCGGAGTTCGCCAGGTTGTAGATAGACGCAAGACCTCGCTCGAGCAGGAAAGGTTTCTGTAGCCTTGCTATGCCGAGCTGGTGCCATGTCCTACCCCGCTGCCCTCCGATATTCTATGGCATACTGCGACCTGCTCTGGAGGAGGCGAGTGAGAAGGCCTCCGGCCACCGACCGCACGCCGAGCTGAACGCAGGTCCAAGGCAATGGAGGTATCTTCTGTGACGTCCAAGGCGAAGAATGCAGGCAGAGCGGTGGAACCACCGTGAGGCAAACAGAGTGGCCACGCGAACTGCCGAGGACGAGCCCCAATGAATGCACATGCACCAACTGGCAACGGTCGCACCCACAGGCGCACATGCTAGAAGACGAGTGTGCGCGCGGCCACAACGACGCCGCCAATGGAGACGCGTGCCTCTGGCCAAAGTGGCCCAGACAAGCATCCAGCGGCCCCATGCCAGATTTGGCTGCTAACGCCGCCAACACAGCCAACACTCGTGAGTACACTGTCGCGTCCGCACGGCGTTTACGCCGCACCTGGTCACGGCAAGGCACGCTCCTCAGAACCGTGGACGGCGGAGGCTCCCAGGAGCCTCCATCCAGCAGCGCTGCATCTCGGAGTGGCTCCCGTTTCGGGGTAGTATCCGTTGAGACGCTGGCGGCGGTCCTTCTCATCATTGGAGCAGGCTCACCGAACAGGTGTCAGGGCCTCGCGTCGAGTAGAGACGACAAGTGCAGCGCGTTCAACTCGCTGACGTGTGGTGGCCGACTATGGCGCAGAGCTGCGCAGCAGGCGCTGTAGTCCCAAAATCACGTTCATGCCATGCAGGCTCTCTCAGAGGCCGCATTAGGTATCTCGCGTCGGCCACACGTCTCTCGCCTTGTGGTTCTTTCAAGAGTCAACGCAGATGAGCAAGTTAGGCATGACGGCAGCACGGCGCATACGCCGGACGCGCGGCTTCCCAAGAAGAACCGCTCGGATCCCAAATCGAAGAGACAAGGGCCCAGCGCAACCCAGGCAGCTCAAGCACGCACACCAGCGCACACTACAAATTGCACACGATTTCATTGCTGCGTTCATTGCGAGAACCACCAGGACGTCCCGTGCCTATGCCTGGATGCCTGGACCAGAGACGCTCGCAGACGGGCTGGCCGACAGGACTTCAGCGATGAGTGAAGAGTGCGCGCCTGCGTGGCCTGGCAGGCGGCCGCTCGTCGGCAACGCAGCTTGTCTCACCTGGACTTCGTGCGCAACCCTGAGCAAGCATTAGCTTTCAAGAATCAATCAAGAGTGTCTCGTGAAAGGATACACTCGTGCATGGAATTGGGCTCATCGCTGCGCCCGCTTGCTGGGCAGCGACCTGCCGGACAAGGTCGCGACACCACCAGTCAATACTGGAGGTCCTGAAAGACGACCCGAGGTCCAGGAATTGGGGGCCAGAAACGGAGGCACGCGTCTGCCCTCAACTTTGGCTACCGTTTCGCGGACCTGCCGCACGTGGGCACAGCAAGCACACAACAGACACTGGCATTTGTACACACCTCAATCAGACACTTCCACTAGCATCTTCTCTTGTCGCGGTGTTCCATCTTCTAATTAGTGATCACGCCTCTCCCGTCAGGTCCGCCGACTCCTGTGCTCTACTCTCCGAGGCCCCCCCTTCTGATCGCCACGAGGTTCTTCCCAAGAAAGCATTCCACTGAACGCGTCAGGTACATGACTGATGTGGCTAAAGCACGCGCAGACATGTGACGATGATGACAAGTAGAACCAATGTCAGCAGCAGACTGTGTGTGGTGATAATCAAATCTTCAGGCAATAACAGTAGCTACGACTAGACACTGGTTACGACCCAAGTAGCTTACCTACGCGAGCACCGTGATGACAATAAGGCTGTAGTCAAGCACCAGACACGGTAATTCTCTCAGGAAGGTCTGAAAGTGAGCAACAACTTAGCCATAACCCGCTACCCGATATACTCCTTACACTCCGAGTGTGCCAGTGCTGCGTAGTGTCATCTGCTGCTATCGTCGTCGACCATGCTGCCGTCTTCGTCACCATCTCAAACTCTTATCCATTTAACTAACGTGCCCTGAGAGCTATGTGTAGTGTGCCTGACAACTCTTGCATATCTGGATATTAGAAGCTGACGCTCTATGCTTTCACGCTGGCGGTGGCTTGCCTCTGGTG
>NYTZ01000131.1 GCA_002683735.1 Flavobacteriales bacterium | reverse complement strand
GCGAGGGCCCTCGTGAAACACGAGGTGGCTATCACAGCGGAGAACAGCTCCTCTCAGACGTTGATGACAATCAGTGGCGCGGAGGAGCCAGAGGGGGCAGAACCATGGCAACCTCAGATCAATGCGAATGACAAGAACTTGATTGTCCCAGGTGCCCCAGGGACGGTCTCCACCTTGGTGGCGAACGGAACTAGCCGCCAGACCGCAAAACTGGATTCTTGGCGAAGATCGCCCAGGGAGTCCATTATGCCTCACGCGCACGCCATCAATGAGCTCAGCACCCCTCATGCAATTTGGGATGCGCAGAAGTGGCTGAGTGCCTGGGATGAGCTCATCAGGCGGGGTTGTGTTCGGGACCTTCCAGACTTGCTCGCGTGCGTCCGCTCTACGACCTCAGAGGCTCTCCTCAAAAACTGCTATTACTGGAGGGGTCCACCGAATCTGAAGGGCAAGGAAGAGGTGCGCAAGGTCAACCTTGGGCCGAACCAGGCCAATATTGACAAGATTGCGTGGTTTGGTTGCTCAAACGTGTCAGTCCCCAGAGGCGGCGAAAAATCAGAGGTAGCCCCGCCAGTCATTGTTACTGACATGCCACCCCTCGAGATTGTGATGAAGATGCGAGAGATCGAGGGGCCTGCGCGTCCGATCAAGTGTGTGGTTGAGACGATTGAGTTTGACGCCGAAGGCAAGGTGGACCTTGCCCGTTGCACCACACCAATGCAGCAGAATCTCGCTTTCCGCTCAGACTTCGGCCGCTTCATTGCCGAGGCTGGCAGCGGGCCAATGCGGCACGGTAAAGCCACGATCCGGCAGCACCTCACGGCACACCGCGACCCTTATGTCTTCACTTGCCCAAGTGTTAGACTGTTCCGTGGTGCTCGCAACGAGGGCTACCCGTTCTTGCCTGAACCGGTCAACATGGATGCAATTGTGTCCTCATCTTCCAAAACGAGGCCCATCATCCGCGTGTTGAGCAATGACTACGGGGAGCGCACCGAGTGGTACGCGGATGATGAGGACCATACAGCACTCCTTGAGCGGCTCAACCTCATTGGCCTTGTTGCCCTCCAGGATGTCAACGAAGATACACCCGAGAGTGACGCTCCCATCTTGGTGCTCAATGCCATTGGTTGCACGAAGGGTGGGCGGCACCCACGGGATGCTTTTGCAGTCTCGATGAAGCACTGGCGAAGGCGCTTTGGCAGCTATTTTCACACAGTCTTCTTATCTTGCTCTTCCGTTGTTGGGGAAAATCTGGATCTCGCGTCTGACTTTGACAGCATCATCAATCGTCAGGTCTACCGGATGGGAGAGTCTGCCACGCATGCCACCCGGGGGCTAAAGTGGCATTGGGACTCCAGGCACTTGGCCTTGTCCGTTGGCGCGGCCAACTTGAAGGCCTTGAGCGCCATGTTCAAGAGGCGCGGGGAGGCCTTGCAGCAGCGCCTGAACAATTGCATGGCGCTCTCTGGATGCGGAGACACCGAGAGACGTCAGAGTTGCAGAGTAGGTTCTAAAGCGGTGGTCAGCTCAGGCGGGGCCGCACGCTCCGCCTCTGCAAGCCCCTTCCTCTCACCCAACCAAGACGAAAATGAGAACTTCGATGGAAAACAAGTTCCCCGCTTGGAAATACCCATCCAAGACGAAAATCAGAAGTTGGATAGAAAACAAGTTCTCCGCAAGGAAATCCGGCAGTCACTTCAAATCTCGAGGCCGGGCAGCAGTTTCAGGTCATTCATAAAGCAAGCTGCGCAAGGGCAGGACGCCTCGAGCCAAAAGAGTAGCTCCAGTGCTGCGTCTGGTGACTCAGGCAGTGAGGAGTTTGACCCGGACGAGGACGAGGAGAAGAAGACGAGTCTTGCTTCAGGTGTCAGGCGCTCAATTCTTGCCACGATGGGCAAAAAGGATGGCGACTGTCGGGCCGCACTCTCCCCGAGCCCAGCGCCAGGGGGTATGAAGGTGTGGCAGAAGAGGGATAGTGGAGTTGGGCCGATGGTCTCGGGCAAGCGGCTCTCCATGAGCCCGTCGACCTTGTCGGCCAGCGCTGTGGGTGATGATGACGAGGATGACGAGAACAGGCTTGCAGTTCACATGCCGCAGATGGGGCACAGGTTGTCCGTGCCAGGTTACATCGCTGCCCCCACAAACGGGAACACAACGATTAGCCAAGACTTGCGGAGAAACACCGTGAGCGATTGTGTCAGCTTGAAGACACCACGGCGGCACAGCTCTGAAAGTGGCCATGGAGTTGGACGGCAAAGCTCCGAAAGCTCCCTTGGGAATAATGCCATCAGCGCACCTCTGATCACATTGATTGGAGTTCCTCCAGAAGGGCCGCCTTCGGAGTCTGTTTCAAGTCCGTGTGATGCCATAGACAACGAGGACCTTCAGGCAACTCCGCACGATGGCGAGGTTCCTAGCCTCCCTGCGCACATTGACTTGTCAGTTGAGAGGGGAAGTCGAGCGAACGATGAGAAGGTGAGCCGAGCGAAGCAGGCCCGCGAGGTACTCGTTGCCGATCCCACTCAGAAGTGCTGGCAGACATCCAGTCGCCAGAGTGGAAGTGCTGCCCCTGATATTGTATCCGGGCACGTGGCAATTAGTTTGGACAGGGGAGTAAGCAAAGACCCTGGCTTCGACTCAACTTCGGAGGATATTCGCAGGCATTACCGTGACAGGCTTCGGCAGCGGCGCAGCTCAGAGCCCGAGCAGGACGCCCAGTCATCTCATGGACCTCATTCGAAGAGCAGTGAGCATGTGACACCACATCAGACTTCCGACTCGGGGCTTTCGACAGACACTGAAGCCACAGATGCGGAGCCCAATCTCGATGCCATCGGGGATCCTCGGTCTCCTGGCAGGATCGACATCGAGCGAGAGGCGCACAAGATCGCGGGGGGCCGCAGAAAGTCTGGCTCAGACTTGCCCGAGATCCAGTCGGTGCAAGACGCCTCAAGGAGAAACTCTTGGGGAGGTGAAGCAGAGGGCTCCGGTGCTGGACCGCACTCACACTCACATCGTCGCAACCCGAGAGGGGGATTTGAGGCAAGGACCGCCGCCGAGCAGGATATCGACCACCTGGCGGTGAGCGTGTCGGGCAAGCTCCAGAGCGCCCGCGCTCGCCGGAACTCCGGGGGAGGGGTGGCGGGGCGCGGGTCCGGCGGGGCCCCGCTCGGCGGTGTCTCCTCCCGCCGGGGCTCCGTGGGCGCCCGGCCCGGCCGCCGGGAGGAGAGGGACGGCCCGAGGAGGGACACGGCGGAGAGGTCCCAAACCGCCCCTGTTGAGGAGGGGGAGCCGAACCATGGCTCCGAAGTCTACTGTGCGGCCAAGTACAAGAGCTCACCTGCTGCAGGCGTCGCGAGCTTGCCGGCGACCACTGGGGAAAGAAGAGACACTAGGAAGACCTTCACAACTATCAACCCGATGGGCATCAATGCCTCGGCCACAGCGGCTATCGTGAGGCGGGAGCGTGAGAGCATCAAGCAAGAGAGACATCGGTCAGAACTCCACAACATCCTGGATGGTGTTGGTGATCTTGTGAACACCAAATTCGACTCCAGCATGGAGGCAGAAGGATCCCAAAGAAAAGTGACTAGGGGTAGTGAGGCGTCAGACATCGAAGAGCCAACCAACATACAACCAGCAAGGGGCTCAGTAAGCGCATCGCTCGAGCACAACGAGCTTGCATGCGCCAAGAAGTTCAGCAGCAACAAGAAGATTTCTTCAAGCGGCTTTGGAAGCAATCGCCCTGACATCTGGCCGAATGAAGATGGAGAGGAAGAGACAGATGGGTATTGGCAGCCGCCACCCTCCCAGACCACGCTCTCGCTCGACGAGCAGAATCGCACTGGACGCCGGACCTCTCAGATCGCGGCGTTGGGCCTCCGCGAATTCTACTTCTGACCGAGTATCAGGCTGCTGCTGCTTCTCCAGGCACTGGATGCCAAGCAGCCCAACAGTTCACCATGGATGGCGCCCAGACTTGAGGGGAAGCACCGTTGTTGGGGCTGTTGTAACTTTAAGGTCGGGGGCTACTGTAGCTCCCTCACGCGCGGCCCGCCCCCATGTACAATAGTACATGTGGATGTGCGAAGCCACTTGTCACTCACTTTGTAGGAAAGCCTTCGTCAGAATTGATTGTACGCAACTGAGCACTTCCACTCACAAGCAGTGGATGCGCTAATCATTGCAGCGGCTCGTGAAGAATGCCTATAGGTGTATTCGAAGGGCACCGTGTCGTTGCGCATGAGTTCCGGGAACCTCCCAAATATCTTTCCAAAGCCGGGCGTAAATGCGTTGACGACAATTCCGTTGGTGTTTTTTTTTCTCGTTGCAGTTCTACATCATACATGGTCTCAGAAGGCCACGTTGTAAACAACAGTTGGTGGAGAATGATCAGGTGATTTGGAGAGCGCTTGAGTTTCCGTCAACAGACCATAAGTGTCCGACGAGCACACCTGCCGGGGTGGACTCGATATGGGGCTGCCCGGAGCTTGAGGACATGGGCCCTTGCTCTATGGAGCCATCACGTACAGCATCTTCGGAGCGTATGGAAACCCCAAGGGCCGTTGCGCTCACGTGCATCTGCAAGCGCCCATCGAGTTCTTAGAGGCTTCAGTGAAGAGAGTTTAAGACTTTAAGTGAACAGCTCACTTTCATACAATCCTGTGGGAAGATGGAAGGGCACCCCGTTGCTTTTTTGCAGGTCTGATCTTTGACAGGGCTTGCAATCGGTGCCTGCCCACAGCAACTAGCTATCTGGAATAGGCGAACGCACTGTTCAAAGTTTTTTTGAGGGCTCAAGCAGGCCGTGCGCAGCGTCCTGGAGGACCTACGAATGCCCTTGGAGAGCCCTCGGAGGCCCCTGGAGAACTCTAAAGAATTCTGGCCAAAGTTGAGTGTCTCTCGGATGGCAGTGAAGGTAGTCATTGCAGATTTATCCAATGTGTCAATGCATAAATGTTAAGACGCGTAGCGATTACCGCCGCACACCTCGGGGTCGCATGTTTGGAGTTGCTTTTTGGGAAGTGGTTGGACAGTTGTCTGGACAGCAAGTTGCGTCTTGGAAGATCCTGGGCCCCTCTTGCATACACTCTCTGGGCGCTCTTGGGGCTGTCTGGGAGGCTTTTGGGCAGTCCTAGAGGCTCTTGGAGACAGCTTTGGCGCTCTTGGGGCCGCCTTGGAGGATTTATTGGGCGCTCTTGGAGGCCTCTTGGTCGCTCTTGGGCGTGTCTTGGGCGCTCTTGAGGTGTCTTGGAGCCATCTTGGGCGGCCTTGGCGGTGTATTTGCCGACTTCTTGATTCTCCTTGTGGTTTCAATGTTATCCATTGTTTTCTGACGTCTTTCGTGGATTCGTCAGGTCCTTGGAGTTGTTCTGGAGGCATCTTGGCGCTCTTCGAGGCATCTTGGGCCCCTTGAATAGTCTTGGAGCGTCTTGAACGCATCTTAGGAGCTTGTGGAGGTTGCTTGGAGCGTCGTGGAGTCATCTTGAGCGCTCTTGGAGCTATCTTGGCCGAAAAGGTTGCTTGAACCTACATTGCCCAAGAGCGAGGTCGGCGGAACCCGGTGGCCTGAGCGAACCCTTAAGGGATTTAGCTCCCTTGGGCCGGAGCAAGTGATCTGAAACCTGGATTTAACACGCCGAAGCACACCAGAAGGTGTGCGACGGCTTGTATCCGCGTCGCGAGTCCCGCCGACCCAGGGAGTAGGCTCGCTCCTGAAGGCTTCTTGGAGTGCTCCTGGAGAGCTCTTGAGGGGGCCTGGGGGCGCTCTTGGACTCTCCTGGGCGCCTCTTGGTCGTCTCTTGCAGCCTCTCGAGCTGTTGGAAGCCTCTTAGAGCGCCCTTGGGGGCGCCTTGGCACGCTCCTGCAGAGCTGAAGTAGGAAATAGTAGTAGTAGTAGTAGTAGTAGAGGTAGTCGTAGTAGTAGAGGTATTAGTAGTAGGAAGAATCTGTAGGCATCTGTGAGAAT
>NYTZ01000130.1 GCA_002683735.1 Flavobacteriales bacterium | reverse complement strand
TCTAACGGCAAATCCGGCCGTGACATGCCCAATATTGGTTCATTCTGAATCAAAAGGACGAAAACCCGCCGAACCTCCGGTGGAGCGAACCAGCGCGGAGAGTTGTCTCCAGGCGTTGGTGCGGGTGGTGGCCAATTGCCTTTGCAGCGGGTCCAAGGCTTGTTCCGCGTCCAAAACGGGGTCCAGGCCAGAAATACCTTCGGTAAACCGGGTTTCCGACCGTTCTCGGACAATGACCGCCTGTGCGACCGCCTCGTCGAGGTGTTGAAGCGTGTCCTGCGTTGCTTGCAGCTGTCGTGAGGTTCGCTCCACTTCTGCTAGCGCGTTGAGCACCCCCTGCCGGTGCTGTTCGACCGCAGCTTCATAAACCGCTCCAGCGGCCTTTGATTCCAATTTTCGGCGTCCCCCATCAAACAAGGGGGTGGCCCCGGTCAAAATCACATTCCACAGGGCCGCGGTGCGGGAAAGCGAAATTTCTGCACCATTGGATTCTGTCCCGAGCGCGGCCTCTAAACCAAAAGTGGGCTGAGTGGCTGCCTCAGCCAACCCCGCATTGGCGGCAGCCTGTTGTATCTCGGCCGCGAGTTGTCGAAGATCAGGCCGTTGGGTGAGGAGATCTTTCGGCTGGATGGTTAACTCTCCTTCGGGTGTCGGGGGCACCACCATTTCGGGATCCAAAAGGTGGAGCATGGATCCGGGATGCTTTCCCAGCAGGGCGGCCAAAGCATCACACGCTGCTCTTGGACCAATCTCAGCCTGAGGCAACTGTGCTCTAGCTTCAGCCAGAGTTCGACGCGCTTGGGCCAATTCCAATTCGTTGCCAAGACCAACGTCAAAGCGGGTTTCAACCAATTTTAAACTCCGCTCATTTCGACGAATGGTGGATTCTGTAATCGCCAACTGTTGCATGCTCTCTCGAAGATCAGCGAGCGTGTCACAAATTCTTGTGCTCAAAAGAAGAATGGCATCTTCATAGGCCGCCTGGGCCAAATCGATGTTGGCCAGAGCACTCATGGTGCGCAGGTCATTTCGTCCGATGAGATCGGCTTCCCAGCGGCCACGAATTTCGTGGCGGGACACCGTTCGCACTTTAAAAATTTGATCGGTTGGGAATCCAGGAATGGCGTCATCGCCAAAGTTGAAAGATTGGCTCGACTGATCTTCTCGGCGAAGTGATCGTGAAAAATCCAAACTTGGACCGAACCCCGCACTGGTGGCTTGCCACCGAAGATCAGCTTCCTTCACCCTGGCAGCGGCAATGTGTAGGTCGGGTCCTGACGCCATGGCTTCCTGAATCAAAGCCTCCAACAGGGGGTCTTGGCATCGGGTCCACCAAGGGGGCACCTTTGCATTCAAGTTCTCCCCCTCAACACCATTGGAAGTTGAAACCACCCCTTCGGTCCAGATCTCAGGGAGATCAAGGGCCGGCGCTTGTGGTGCGGTCACTTTGCACCCAGCAAAAACGAGCAATCCAAAAAAGAGGAGAAAACGCATAGGCGAACATGATAGGTTGCGCGGCAGACCCAGAAGTCGAACCTTGACGTTCTCTCAAGATTGAAGACGATGATGTCATGCTTCTCGCTTGCTGTCTTGCCTTCACCCCACCCCTTCCCGAGTCGTATTTGGACCGGTATTGCATTGGCTGCCACGCGGATGAAGATGCGGAAGCAGGTCTCGATCTTGCCGAATTGGTGGAACGCAATGACGCACTTGCTGATGAATCCTCTTGGATTCACATTTTGGAGCGCATTCGTCGTCGTGATATGCCGCCGGGGGACCATCGCCGCCAACCGGAAGAGTCAGCCTCAGCCGATGCAGAAGCGGCCATCCGTGCGTGGCTCCCCGCCGCCACACGGTTGTCCCATGTTCCCCTGCGTCGGATGACTCGAGACGCATGGACTCGGGCGGTTGATGAACTGGTGTCGGTCCAATTCCCTTCCGAATCCTTTTTCCCCGCCGACGATATTGGTGAAGGCTTCAATCGAACCGCCAATTTACTTCGCATGAGTCCTTTGCTCACCGAGAAATATATGGAGGCTTCTGAGCAAGTGGCGTCCATGGCTCTGGACCCTGATCCCGCCCGAAGGTTTCCTTCCCAATCAGCCCAAGGTGTTGATCTTCAGACAGAACGTGGTGTTCGACGTTTGGGCGGCGTGTATTTATCCACCCGAGGGGAAGTGAAGACGAACTTTGAAGTGGAACGTCGAGGCCGCTACGAGGTCCAAGCCAAGGTGGCGGGACAACAAGCGGGACCAGAACCTGTGCAATTTGTGCTTCGAGCTGGTTCAAATCAAAGTGGACCCCTTTCAGTCCCCTCGCCTTTGAGTGAGCCGATGACCATCCAATTCACCACCCAATTGAATGCGGGACCCATTGAAATTGGTGCTGCATTTATCAATGATTTTTTTGACAAGGGTGCCCCAAAACCGAACGACCGCAACGCTTTGGTGCTTGAACTGGTTTTGGTTGGCCCATTGGACCGCCCCCTCCCTGATCATTTTTTGAACAATCTTCCGAGCACTCAGAACCTCAACACGCTCCGGAGAGTTCTTCGAGATCTGGTCCAGCGGGCGTTCCGAGGAAACACACAACCCGATGATGTGGATCGTCTTCTTTCATTATCTCTCCCTGAAGATTCATGGAATGATCGATTACGGTCTGCTTTGGTCGGCATATTGATGAGTCCCAGATTCCTTCTTATCGCCGAAGGTTCAATCGACAAACCAAAGCAAATTGAAGATCAGGAGTTGGCGACCAAGTTGGCTTCTTTTCTTTGGAACGGTCTCCCTGACGATTCCCTCCTTCGTGATGTTGAGAACGGAAACCTTTCGAAAAAAGAGATCCTGCAGCGAACTGTAAAGCGAATGTTGAAAGACCCCCGGTCCCGATCAATTGCCGAAAGTTTTGGTTTGCAGTGGTTGCACCTTGATGTTTTAGACAAACACCGTCCAGATCCAGAGCGTTTTCCAAACATCAACATCGAACTTCGTCAAGCGATGCAGCAAGAGACCATTCATTTTTTGGATCACATTTTGCGTCGTGATTTGCCCGTCGATGAATTGATCAAAGCGAATTACACCTTCATGAATTCAGCACTTGCGGAGCACTATGGATTTCGGTCTGTTCCTTCAGGCACATATCGTCGGGTAAGAACCCCAAACGAATCACTCGGTTTGTTGCGACACGCCTCAGTCTTGATGGCCACCAGCAACCCCACGCGTACCAGCCCGGTCAAGCGAGGAAAGTGGGTGTTGACCAGTTTGCTTGATGCCCCCCCGCCCCCCGCTCCTCCAGGTGTCGACGGTTTGACCGCTGATGGACAGGTTGAAGGTTTATCGCTCCGGGAACAGATGGAGATGCACCGAGCCAACCCAGATTGTGCAAGTTGCCATATCCGCATGGATGCTTTGGGCTTTGCATTGGAAGGGTTTGATGCGGTTGGCCGGGCAAAGTTTGGATCTGATATTGATGACCTTGCCGAACTTCCCGATGGAACTGAGTTTCGTGGTGCGTCCGGTTTGCGTGATGTTCTTCTTGCAGACCCTAAACCGTTTCGACGATCTTTGGCGAAACATCTCTTGGTGTACGCCACACAAAGGGGGACTGGTCCATCAGATGACGCTTTGTTGGATGAACTCTCTCGAGATCCCATCACTCTTTCTCAAATGATCGAACAAATTGCCATGTCGGACGCTTTTTTAAAGCAAGGTGCCGATCGAGTTGACTTAGGATCAAATCCATGATGTCTTGCGATCGCAGAACTGTCCTTCGCGGCCTTGGTACCGCAGTCACTCTGCCGTGGCTGGAAGTTTTTTACGGTGGAAAATCTGCCTGGTCCGCCTCCTCTCCCAGTGCGACACCCCTTCGATCCGCCTTCATGTTCATTCCCAATGGTGTTCACGCACCCGATTGGATTCCCGACCAACAAGTTCATGGTGATCGTGGTCTTACGCCCCTTTTGGAACCTATTTCAGGACAACGGGACCGCATTAGTGTCTTGGTCGGTCTCGATCACCACAACGCCAAAGCGCTGGGGGATGGACCCGGGGATCACGCCCGATCATCCGCTTGCTTTTTGACTGCCGCCCACCCCCGAAAAACTTCTGGCGAGGATATCGAGGCAGGAGTTTCGGTCGATCAAGTCATGGCCAAAGCCCTTCAGGGTCGAACCAGATTTGATTCGCTCGAACTTGGTTGTGAAGGAAGCATGGGAACGGGTGGATGCGATTCTGGTTACGCGTGTGTGTACTCAGGCAATATCTCTTGGTCAGCGTCCGACCGACCCTCTCCTAAAGAATCGAATCCTCGTGCGTTGTACGACCGACTGTTTGCTGCCGCTCGTACAGCCGAAGCCAAGCGAGCTCAAGCCGAGCGATTTGCAACCCGCCGGAGTGTGCTCGATTTTGTCCGAGAAGACGCCCGTCAACTGGAGAAGAAGCTTGGGTTGGGAGATCGCGATCGTCTTGAAGAATATTTTGAGGGACTTCGCGGGGTTGAGCGACAATTGGAGTATCTGGACCAAGCGGAGTTGGCGACCACCAACCTTCCTTTTGATCGACCCGAGGTGCACCCAGAGAACTACCGCGAACACCTTCGCCTCATGTTGGATTTGATGACAGTGGCGTTCCGGACCAATCAAACCCGAATCGCCACCATGATGTGGGCCAACGAGGGCACCAATCGATCATTCCCCTTTTTGGGCGTGAAAGAAGGTCATCACCATTTGTCGCACCACAAAGGTGACGGCTCCATGATCGAAGGCATTCGCACCATCAACCGATTCCAGAACGAGGAATTCAGTCGGTTTATCGACCGTTTGGGCAAGATTCCCGAGGGTGAAGGCTCATTGTTGGATCACACCATGATTTTGTTTGGCAGTGCGATCCGAGACGGCAACCGGCATGACCATGATGACCTTCCCATATTGTTGGCGGGTGGGGAAGCCGCCGGATTGCGGCATGGTAAAAATCACTATCTTCAGGGCAAGACTCCACTGGCCAACCTTTTTGTCTCCATGATGCAGACGATGGGTGCAGGGGTTGATGCCTTCGGTGACTCGACTGGTACGATTGATCTTCCGGGAATCTAAACCTCCAGGAGACCAAGATGTCGGCACCGTTAGAGGGCGTGGTCCACCGCCAACACACACTTGAAAATGGGCTCGTGATCTCGGCAGAGATTGACCCCCAAGCAGTTTCGGCGGCCTGCGGATTTTTTGTGGATACCGGGGCCCGTGATGAACCCTCACATTTGATGGGCGTGAGCCACTTTTTAGAACACATGGCCTTCAAGGGTTCCGGTGATTTGACCGGAGAAGCCATTGACAAAGCGTTCGACGATTTGGGATTGGATCACAACGCTTGGACCAGCGCTGAAGCAACTGCGTTTTGGATTCACGCTCGACCGGAGCGGCTGCTTGAAGGTTTTCCCATCCTTGCCAACCTTCTTCGTCCCGAGTTGCGTGGTCAAGATCTCGAAGACGAACGCAAGGTGATTCTTGAAGAAATCGCCATGTACGAAGACGAACCGTTTTGGGTACTCATCGAAGGGCTGTTGGAGCGGTATTACGCGGAAAATGGACTGGGACATCGTGTTCTTGGTACCAACATCACCGTTGGCGGTATTTCCCGTGAATCCATGTCGTCGTATCACATGGAACGGTACGGTCCCAACAACATGATGCTCGCTGCCGCGGGTAATGTTGATTTTGAAGCGTTGGTTCAATGTGCAACATCACAAGTTGGTCATTGGACAAGTGCCCCTGGTCGGCCGGTCCGGCAACCGCCAGCGCACCAACAGGTGACTTTCGAAGTTGAAAAAGAAAACTTAGCTCAGCAATACATTGTTTTGATGATGCCAGCGCCGGATCGAAAACACCCTAAGTACGAAGCTGCTTCTATGTTGATGCAAATCCTTGGTGGAAGTGAGTCCGATCTGTTGCACTGGGACTTGGTGGATCCAGGCTTGGCCGAGCATGCTTCAGCGAGCCACGACATGCGAGACGGATCAGGCGAATTCGTATGCTGGGCCGTTTCGGATCCCGACCGTGCGGAAGAAGTAGAGTCTCGGCTCCGGTCTCAACTTCAGGGATTGCGGAACAATATTTCTATTGATGCGTTGTCACGGGTTCGGGCCCGCGTGGCCACTGCTGCCGCTTTGCACGGTGAATTACCTCGCGGTCGAATGTCACGAATTGGCCGCCGGTGGTTGTCTCACCGCGACTGGGTATCGATCGAGGATGAAGTCGAACGCATACAACAGGTGACGATGGAAGATCTTCACGAGATCCTTGATGAATGGCCCCTTGAACCTAAGGCGGTGGGTCGATTA
>NYTZ01000126.1 GCA_002683735.1 Flavobacteriales bacterium | reverse complement strand
AGGTTCGACCTCTGCGATCGCGACGCAAAGTCCGAATGGCCCACCGATCCATCGCGAGCGCTTCCTGAGCCGTGGCTACGGACACCATCGGATCGAATGGCGGCGGATCACAAGGCCCCTTGGCGAAGGCCACGGAAAAGGTCGTGCCGCCCCCAAAGACCAGCACAAGAAGTACATAGGCCATCCAAGACCGGGGCCAGGCCATCAGTCGACCCACTCAGTTTCAGTGAATTGGATGCCTTCCTGTTCGAGGCCGCGCAGGAGCGGTGCATACAAATCCGGGGTGGTCGGCAACAACACGCCCGTCCTGGTCCACTCCCCCCGCATCCACATCCGGGCGGCCAAAGCCAACGGCAATCCAACGGTGAGCGACATGGCTGTGTGGGTCTCGTCTTCTCCGATGTGAACGAGGTGGGACGTGCGCACTTTGTCCCGGCCGTCTGCCGTGCGATACCGGAAACGGTGCCACATCACAATCATGTCCAGATCTCCGGATTTCAGGGCCCATTTCTCCTCGAGCAAGGCCTGAAGGATGTCCGCAGGCGAGCCTTCCGTCAGGGGGAGTGGGGACTCGGAGAACAGCCCGAGCTGGGCCAATAAGGCCATGGACTCAGCACTGGTGCCGGTCAGTCTGGACACCGCAGCTTGCACCTCGGCCTCGGATGCTCCAGTCGGCACACCGCCGGTGAACCCGGCCGTGAATTCCCGCCAAGTGGTCCCAGCCGGCAGGGTAACCCGCGCATCATCGCGGTTCATCCCCAGTTGGAAAATCGCATCCCATCCACCACAGAATCCGTCGCCACGCAAGGTGCCGCGCACCAGATTCTCGATGCCGTCCAAGCCGTAAATCTTCTCGTAGGCGAGGGAATCACGGTTGGCATACCCTTCGAAGCGCCCAGCACCAGGAACGTCCACAGCGGTCACCTCTTGGAACAGCCGGTGCGGAGGAAGCACCCGAACCCGGCCGCCTTCCTTGAATGTGGCCGACCCGCCTTGGCCCGCCAAGACAACGTTGCGCGGATTCCATGTGAATTTGTAGTGCCACGGATTGTCGTCGCTTTCGGGGGCGACCAACCCTCCAGTGTAACTCTCAAATCCGGTCAGGGTGCACCCTTCAGCTCGGAGTCCGTCAATGACCTCCATGGCGCTCAAGTGGTCGATGCCCGGATCCAATCCCAACTCATTGAGGATGGGAATCCCGGCCACTTTCGCGGCTGCATCCAAGGCCGCAATCTCAGGCGAGAGGTAGCTCGGAGTGATGAGTGGAGTCCGGGTGGCAATGGCGTCTTGCGCCACCTCCGGGTGAAGGAAGGCCGGCAGCATACTGATGACCAAATCGGCCGCCTCCACCTCTGCTCTTCGGGCCTCTGGCTGCCCTGCATCCAACTGGAACACGGAAGCCGCCGGATGCCCCTCGGCCTTGCGTTCTGCAAGGGCCAGGTCCAAATCCCCGATGCGCACGGAGTAACCCTCGGCATCCGCGTGTTGCAGAAGGTGGCGAATGAGCGAGGAGCTGGAGCGGCCGGCCCCGAGGATGACAATGCGCTTGGACATGCCTCAAAGTTCGGAGGCGGTCCGGCCATCCCCAAGCCCTACGGTCTCGATTCTGGCACGGGACTTGTCCACATCTTGTCGGCCCGTGGCCTAATTTCCACCCGTGTTCACCGCTTTCCACTCCTCGATTTGCCCATGATACGCCTTCAATCTGTTCTTTTTCTCCTCGGAACAGCACTGTTGTTGACCGCCTGCAACGGCCCCAAGGCCTTCTCCAAAAGGGCCGGTGAGTTGCATGCAGCCGGATTCGGTGAGCAAGCGGCCCACCTCTATTACATGGCATTGCGGAAGAGGCCCGGATACACGGACGCGATGATCGGCATGCGCCAAACCGGTCAAGGGTTGATCGACGGCTTGATTGGGGAATTCCAGCGGGCCGCGGCAGACGGAAATCGGGCCGAGGCCATCACCACCTATGACCGGATGGTGGACTACCAGGAAAAAATTGCACGCGTCGGTGTGGACCTCATCATCCCGGCCTCGGTCGTGTCCGACCACGACGATCTGCTCGACGGTCACCTGGTCGAATTGAGCGAACTCGGCCACCAACAGCTGGATGAAGAGGATTTCGCTGGCGCCGAGTCCACGTTTCGCGAAATCATTCGGCTCGACGCCACCTATGGAGACGCAGCAGAACTGTTGACCGTCGCCCAGGCAGAGCCGCGCTACCGCAACGGGCGAAATGCCCTTGAGGACGGGATGTTCCGCGAAGCCCATGCCCAACTGAGTGAAGTGGTGAGGCTCGACGCCGCGTACAAGGATGCCCCCGCACTGCTCGCGGAAGCCCTTGAACTGGGACGGTTCAATGTAGCGGTCAGTGACTTTGAGTCCAGCAGCCAAGACCGGGATGTGGCCCTCGAGTTGCGCAGCGGCATCCAAAACGGCTTGCTTCAGGCCGACGACCCCTTCATCGGTGTGGTGGACCGAACCCTGCGTGAAGACATCATCGCCGAACAGCACCTTTCCCTCTCCGGCCTCTCGGATGAAACCATATCGGTCGGTGAATTGGCGGGTGCACGGGCGATCCTGACCGGTTCCGTTCTCTCGTATTCGTCCGAAACGTCCAACCTGCAGACCACCAACCGGAGTGGATTCCGGAAGTATTTCAAACAAGTGAAGGACGAGGAGGGCAACATGAAAAAAGTGGCCGCCTATGCCCCTGCTCGCTACAAGCTGTTCACGCAGCGTCGCCAGGTGGAGGTCAAATTCGAAATCAAGCTCATCAGCACGGAAACGGGCGAGGTCCTGCTCTCCGAGGTCGAACGCGTCCATGCCCAGGACGCCGTGGAATACGCGGTCAGTCAGGTGCAAGCCGGAAGCCTCTACCCTGCCCGCACCAACGGTGAAGTCGACCGGAGTGGCAAACGTAGAATGAACGCCCTGCTCGGTGCCCGTCGCGACCTCGCCAGCACATCCGCCCTGCGCGCCCAGGTCATCGCCGAAGCCACCCAGCGCGGTCGCCGCGACATTGAACAATTCCTGGCCCGCCACATCAAATGACCGCACGTCTTCCCCTTTTTCTGGCCAGCGCACTGCTCCTGCTCGCCGGCTGCACGGGTGGGCGAAACGCCAAACGCACACCGCCACCAGAGTGGGTGAATCAGCGCCCGATTTCGCGCATGCACTACATCGGGATCGGAAGCGCTGTGAACACGCCGATTCCCGGCGAAGCGCTGCGCATCGCCAAAGAACGCGCTGCGGCTGACCTCATCGGTGAGATTGCCGTGCGCATCGAAAGCGCTTCCCTGCTGGAGAGCGAAGACCGCAACGGACGGGTCCGCGAGGACTTCAACAGCACGATTTCCAGCCGCTCCGATGAGCGGATTGCGGGATTTGAAGTCCTCGGCGTCTTCGAGGGACCCGAAGCCACTCACGTCTACTACCGGTTGGACAAGCAACGTCACGCCGCAGTGCGGGCTGCGCGGAAACAGGCCGCCATGGAAGTCGCCCTCTCCGAGTGGGCCTCCGGTCAATCCGACCTCGACGCTGGTCGGGTGCCGAACGCCTTGGAACACTGGGCCACTGGCATCTTGGCACTGGAGGAATTCTGGAATGACGTCAATCGGGCGGACATCGAAGGGGAGAATGTGGCTTTGGAGCCCCACTTCATCCGGGCCATGCGCGAAGCCATCCGCAACCTCGACATCCGGCCTTCGGTGGACCGCGTCTTGCTCTCGGCCAGAGGCGGCTTTCAATTCCCGCTCGGACTGCACGCCACGCTGGATGGACAGAGCGCGTCCAGCATTCCCATTGCCTACCACTACCACAATGGCACCTACAGAAAGCGGGCCACGGAATTCACCGATGACGAAGGCCTCGTCGTGGCTCTGATTCAACGTGTGGAGGCCACGCGCCCCGACCAGGACATCATCTGCACGGTTGATGCCGATCGGCTGATGGACGCGGCCCACCTCAACCCCATCGTCGTGGAACTTCTCGGGGAGACATTCAGCCCGGAAATCCGGGTCGGATTGGACATCGAAATGCCTGCCGTCCGCGTTGTCCCCGCATCCAATTCCGCCCTTCCCGCGTCGAGCCACACGCCCTTGGTGGAAGCCATGCGTTCGGTCCTTCTCGACACCGGGTGTAGCTTGGCATCGGCCGACACAGAGAGCGACTACCTCATCGAATTCAACCTTCGCTCGGAACGCCGAAGCCCATCCGGCACCTATGGACAATTCCATACAGCCTACATCCAAGGCACCATGACCCTAAAAAACAGACAGGGCGAAGTCGTAGAGGAAATCCAGCTTGATCGGGTCAAAGGGGTGCAACTCGATGCCGAGGCCGCCCTCCAGCTGGCTCTGTCCAATGCTGCCGAAGCCGTTCGAAAAAACCAAGGCCTCACCCTGCTGCGCGGCATGGAGTGATTTTTTTGGCACGATATTGGCCATGTTCCAAACTGAACCCAATAACTCCATTCCCATGACCCGTCACACCCTGACCTTGACTGGCCTTGTGCTTTGCCTGGCCGCCTTTACCACCGGATGCAAGAAGAACAAGGACGTCGCCAAGCCCAAGGGCGAAGTCGAAATTGTGGAATACTGCACCGGCTCGGAATACAACTCGGACAGCAAGCACTTCCGCTCCACGGCCACCGGTGAAAGCCAGGACCGTGAGATCGCCAAGAAGAAGGCCCGCTCGACTGCCGAAAGCCGGCTCGCGCGTACCGTCAGCGCCACCATCAAAGCCGTGACCGACAACTACGTGTCCAGCACCGAGTTCAACAACCGCGAAGAAGCCACGGAATCCTTCAACGAATTGGCCCGGACCGTGGTCGACCAGGAGCTGCGTGGTGCCATCGTCATCTGCGAGAAGTTGACCCAGCGCGAGAACGGCGTTTACGTGTCCTACGTAGCGTTGGAACTCGGCGGAGAGAAGTTCGCGTCCAAATACAACGAAAAGATTTCGGAAGACGAGCGCATCATGGCCGAGTACAACTACGAGCGCTTCAAGGAGACCTTCCAAGAAGAGATGAACAAGCTCGGTAATTGATCTTTGCTCTATCCCTGCATTTGAAAAGGGCGCCTTCGGGCGCCTTTTTTCATGGGCTCAGGCGAGGCTGTGCAACCAGGCAGAGAGGATGTCTCTGCCATCGGGAGTCAATACGCTCTCGGGGTGGAATTGGACCGCATGGAGGGGCAACACCTTGTGGCGAATGGCCAACACGATGTCCGGATCCGATGCCACTTCGGCTGTGACCTCCCACTCCGAAGGCAAAGCAGACCGGTCCGCACACCAACTGTGGTAGTGACCGACCTCGAAGACATTATCCACACCCTGCAAGACGGGATCCTCCCCTGTCTTCCGCGCCATGCTCGACACACCGTGGCGCACGGATTGAAGCTGACGCAGCGTGCCCCCACTCCATTCGACGAGGGCCTGAAGGCCCAGGCAAACGCCCAGCATCGAACGGGATGGCGCCCATGCTGCGATCAAGGCCATCAGGCCCTCACTCTCCAATGGCAAACCCGGTCCAGGCGACAGAACGATGCCATCCATGCCTTCTGCAAGCTCCACCGTGCATTCGGCAGCCTGCACCACCGAAACCCGCGCTCCAGCGCGCTCGAGGTCGTGCGCGAGGTTCCAGGTAAAGGAATCTCGATTGTCGACAAGCAGGATGGTCTTTCCCTCCATACAGCAAAGGTTCGCACAAGCGGGCGATACTTGCACCATGTCCAAGCCCATCGCCAGCTACAGCCCTGCCCGTCGCACCGGAAACACCGTTTACTGCAGCGGACAGATTCCCCTCATCCCGGAAACCGGAGAACTGTTGCAAGCCAGCCTGACCGACGAAGTGCACCGCGCCATCGACAACCTCGAAGCCGTCCTCGCCGCTTCGGGCTGCACTCTGGTCCATGTGGTCAAGACGACCGTATTCCTCATTGATCCGCGCGATTACGCCGCCATGGATGCCGCCTACCGCGAACGCTTCCAAGACCCCCTTCCAGCCCGGGAAGCCGTGTTTGTCGCCGGACTCCCCAAGCAAGCCCGTGTAGAAATCAGCGCCATCGCCGTCGATTGAACCTGCTGCCTCGTCAGCTGTCATTTCCCCATTCCCGCATACCATGGATTTCCTCCGCCGCATCCTCCACTACGCCAACCCGTTGAACCTGTTCAAGAAAAACGACGGAGAAGGCATCAACCTGCGCGTGATGCACGGCATCAACAAGGTCTCGATGACCTTGTTCCTGATGTGTCTCGTCTACTTGTTGATTCGCACCTTCACCCGCTGACCCGGCTCATCGAATCAATCCGGTTCCTTGGAACCGCCTTTCCAGCTTCACATCGCGCAACATGGAGGCCTTGACGGCCAAGCGCAATTGCAGGCTTTTCTGGAAGCCGAAGGGCACCCACCGGGCCGAAAATTCCCAGCAGTGCAAATCCCAGAGGAGATTGACCTGCGTGTTGGTGAAATCCTTGGCCGCAAAATCATAGCCTGTTCCAATGGTCACCCGCCAATCTTCGAACAAGGTCACATCCCCATTGAAGGTCAGGTTCTGGGAGAGAATCAATGTGTCGGCCTGAAGGTCACTGCGCCAATTGCGTTGCAAGCGCATGGTGTAGCCCGCCCGCGCGCTCCAAGGTGTCTTTCCCTTACCGGTCCAGCTCGCATTGATAGAAGCATTGGCTCGCTTCAGCCGCAACGGCGCCCCACCATCTTCCCATAGGTAGCGGTCGATGGTCGCGCCGGTCGTGTCCCGATCGTATAAGCTGTGCGCAAATCCGACATTGACCGGAAACCGTCCCGCCAACGTGGTGAAAGCCGATCCGGTGATGTCGCTCCACCGCAATGAGTCCGCCTGNAGGTTGTGGCTGGTGCGCAACGACAAATTGTCGAGNATGCGGACCTTTTTCAAGTCGCCATTTCGGTCGCGCACCTTGGCTTCNAGGTTGTTGTTCAGAGTAAAATTCAACGCCCCCTGCGCCCCGATGTTGGAGGGGGTGTAAAGTCCTGGCGCGAGCGGATCGAAGACTTCAAGGATGGTGCCATCCAGACCCACGACGGTGTCGCGCCGGTCAAACGCCGGATTGTAGCTGAAGCCCACTTGGGGCGTGATGACGTGACGTATGGCCTTGAGCCGTCGATCGCCCCGAAAATTGAAGGTGCCGTAAAACTTGGTGTTGGCACTGATGCCCAAACGCCAGTCGCCATCGGTGTAGAACCCGCGCAAGGTGTCGGTCACGACGCTGTCTGGGACGTCCGGCGCGATGGCCTTGTCGAGGGCCGCGAAATTCCAGTAGCCGTTGTAGGAGACGTTGGGCGTGAGGCTGATGAAACCCGCCTTGATCTGGGTGGAGGCCGTNGCCGTGTGACGGACCCCGGCGCTGGCCCGTTCGAGCAATCCGGCGATGCCNTCGTCAAACAGGGTGCTGTCGGTTCCGCTGATGCGCTGCTCGGACTTCAGCGCATAAGTGACGCCAATGCGATCGTACCACTTGGACGTCACAGCATCGGGATTGAGGATGCGCGACAACGGCAATTCAAATCGGCTCACATTGATGCCCAGCGAGGGCACCACCAAATCCACCCGTCCCGTGCTGCTGTTTTGGTTGTGTCGCGCCGTGGCCGTGATGCTGACCGGCTTGCCCGGAACGGAGGCATTATAGTTGATGCTGGACGAGAAGGTGTTGGACAAGAAGTCCTCTTGAGAGCTGTTCAGTTGGGAGCGGAAATTGCCGGAAGATCCAAAGTTCACATTGGCATTGAACCGCCCATTCGGCCTGGCCTTGGGGTCTTGACTGTGGCTCCAACGGACAAAAAACTCTGTGCGTCGCGAAGCCCCGGGATCGCCCGCGGTTCCTCCAGAGACAATGCTCGAGCGACTGATGTTGAAGTTGCCGTTGAACCGGTAGCGGTAACGGTATTGCGTCCCGGCGGACAGCCGCCATGTCCCCCGGCTGTAGAGGTCACCTAGAATCCGGGCATCCCAGTGTTCACCGAGGGGCTCGTACCACCCGAGGTCCTTGATGAAATACCCCAATTCGCGCCCGTTTCCAAAGCTGGGAAACAGGATGCCCCGGCTGCGTTCCTGCTTCTGCGGAAACCAGAAAAAGGGCAGGCCCACCGGGAGGGGGACCTTCCGCACCTTGACGTACATCGGACCGCTGACCACCTTTTCATTGGGGACGAGCAAGCCGCGGGTCAAATGGAAGTGAAAGTGCGGCTTGGGCGCATCGCAAGTGGAGAACATGCCGCCCTTGAGGAAAATGCGGCCATCGGGAAAACGCTTGGCCCGTTCCGCGTGGAAGGTGAGCTCGCCTTCCTGGGTGACCGCCTGCCGGCTGAGGCCTTTGCGGCTGTTGAGGTCATAGCTCAACCCGTCCTGCGTGAAAGACTGCCCGCCTTGGGTGAAGACCGGTCGGCCGGTCAAGGCCCCAGTGCTGTCAGGCACGCCCCCGGCTTCGATCTGCCGGTTGCTGGCGAAATAGTCGATGTGCGCCGCCTTCAGTTCGATGCCGACCGTCTCCACCTTGGCTTCGCCGTGCAGGGCCACCTGTTCGTCCCGGACGTGAAACACGATGCTGTCCGCAGACTGGTAATCGATTGGGTCCTCCCTTTCCGGGAGCAGGGAATCCGGCGGCAGGACCCAAGGTGTCACCTGAAGGAATGGTGCAGGGTGACCGCTCGTCGGCAAGGGCGTCAGGGTATCTGGGCGAAGTCGAGATTGGAAGCCCGGCAAATGGGCCGCATCGAGAGCACCATCTAGGGGCACGGCCGCCAATGCAGCGAGGTCGGCAAACTGGCCCACCGGCGATGCCAAGAGGACGATGGACGCCAAGCCAGCTGAATCCAACCGCATCCGAATCTCAGTGCAAGCCGCGCGGTTGGCCTGGGGCAAGGGTGTGGGCAGGGAGTCCAAGGCGGTCTGGGCCACCTTTTGGCTGTCTGGATCTGCGAAATACAAGGTGCGGCCATTGCCCACCAGGTCCAAGGTGGTCAAGCGTCCTCGTTCAAACAGGCCATCCAAATCCCGACCCGCCAATTGGTTCAGCAAGCCGTCTGAGGCTGGACTTGATACGAATGCATGACCGCGCACTTCCAGACGCTCTGGCCGCCCATCCACCAGAAACAGGCGGACGGAATCCCCGGAAAGCTGATCTTGACCATTCCACAAAACCGGGTCCCCATCGAGGTCAACCCGCCCCCATTCCTCATCCCAGAACAAGGCGGACGCCGCTGCAGTCACCTCCTCGAAGTGGAGCACCGCGCCATGACCGGCCGCCAATTGCCGCCCTGCAACACCTTGCCGGATGTCAAGCGCTGGGCCCCGCACCTCAAGTGGTGCATCCCCATCTTGAATCCAAGCCGATGCCTGCCCCATCAACGCGATGTGGTTGGCCTCATCACCTTCCGCCTCCGGAGCGCCGAAGCGGGCGGAATCCGCGCGCAACCGGTACCGATCCAAGGTGTCACGAATCGCGACCTCCCCGAAAGCAAGGCCCAAGCTGTCCGCCAGGACAAGGCTGTCCGCCAGCACTTCCACATCGCCATCCATGAACCTGGCCTGCGCACCTGACTCGCCCGTGAACCAACCCTCGCTGACCTCCATGGACCAATGACCACGGCTGCCAGACACCCCACCCTGTGGATGGCGGACCTCCGCCTTCATGGGGAAATGCAAGACGCGGGCATCGGGCAGGTACACCACCTGCTCGGAACGGACCTCCAAGGTGTCCATGGTCATGCGCACATCGCCTTCGAAACGGAACTTGCGCTCGTCCCGAAAGAAGGTCCCTGAAGCACTTTCGATCTGCTCCGTTGACGTCGTCACCACACCTCCATCGGAGTAGGTAGCCACCCCATCTCGGAATGCATACGTCGATTTTTCTGTGGATAAAGTGCGCATTTCATACGGATTTGTCGAATCCACAATGCGCACCTCTTCCCCAGTCATGGACCCGATGCCCACCTCCGGATCGAGCTCCAGAACGTCTCCGGTCATGCGCACCGGACCGTCATCGGCCACCACATCGCCCATCAAACGGAACGCGCCGTCCGGATACCGCCAGGCACTGTCGCATGCCACCACGGCTTGATCCACCGACAACCGGACATTCCCGACCAGACGCTGTCCCTCGACCACGGCCGGGTCCCGGGTGATCTGTCCCGCTTGCAGGATGCGGACTTCCACCCTTTGTGCAGCGGCGCTCGAGGTGAATGCGAGCATGAACAAAAGAAAGGCGATGCGCGCCCCGTTGGAACGGAAAGCGGAGACGCGATCAAGGCGGGGACGGTATTCGAGGACGTTTGCCAACAACGCAACGCGCAAATTCAGGAGGTAACTGCCCCAGAACGCCCGCCAAAGCTAGATAGTTTTCGTTCGTCAATGGATTGTTCCTCAACCCCGCCTGCACCCCCGGTCCACAGGGCTTCCGGACACAAAGCCCTCGTTGGGTTGGTCTGCGCCCTCGTCCTCGTCGCCGGCAGCGCATTCGGCCCTCCCGTCGAACCGGCCATGACCGTGGTCATCGATGCCGGACACGGGGGCAAGGATCCTGGCAACCTCGGAACGGGCCGCTACAAAACCACTGAAAAGGACATCACCCTTTCGGTGGCCAAGAAGACGGCTGCTTACATCGAGGAACGCATCCCTGACGTGCGGGTGGTCATGACCCGGACGGGCGACACCTACCCCACACTGCCGGACCGGGTGCGCATCGCCAACGATGCCAAGGCCGATCTGTTGCTTTCGATCCATTGTGACAGCTTCACCAAAAGTTCGGCCGTCGGGAGTTCCTCCTTTGTCATGGGACTGGGGAAGAGCGAGACCAGCTTGCGCGTGGCCTCCCAGGAGAACGCCGCCATCTTCGAGGAAGCCGACCCCCAAGGATTTGACCCGGACGACCCCGACACCTTCATCGCCCTCGCCCTGAAGCAAGAAATCTACCTCGGACGCAGCCTACAACTCGCAGAAGCCATTCAAACCCAATTTCGGGAACGCGTGGGACGACGGGACCGGGGGGTGCGACAAGCGGGGTACTATGTGACCGCCTATTCCAACATGCCCAGCGTCCTCGTGGAGTTGGGCTTTCTGACGAACCCGGCCGAGGAGGATTTCCTGCGGTCAGCGCAAGGCCAGGACTACATGTCCAGTGCCCTGTTTCGGGCTTTCCGCGATTACGCCAAGCAATGGTTCAGCTTGGAATCCGCTGTTCAATCCGCACCGGAAGAAACCGAAAAGAATCCCGAAGTCGAGCTCACCCCATCCGAAAACATCCCTGCACCCGCTGCGCCAGCTTGGTTCGAGGTGTTGACGGGAGACTGCAATGCCGAAGTCTGCTTTTCCATTCAAGCAGCGAGCCAAAGGTCCCGAGCACCTCTGGTGACAGCTGAGGGCGCGGACATCCCAAACGTTGTCGTCCAACAAGTCGGAAGCGTTCACAAGTACCGGGTTGGATCCACCGGTTCCTACGCGGCGGCTTGCCAGATGCGCGATACCTTGCGGAGGAATGGCTTTCCCGACGCCTTCGTCGTGGCCTTTGAAGGGGACCAGAGAATCCCGCTGCAAGAGGCCTTGAAGAAAGGACGGAACTGACCCTCACCGGATGAAATACAGCAGGGAACTCAAGATTGGTTTGCTCGTCCTCCTCGGAGGCGTTTTGCTGGTGTTGGGGGTCAACTTCCTCAAGGGATTCAATCCTTTAGGCGGGGGCATGCAATACCATGCGGTCTATGGCCGCATCGACGGTTTGGCCGTTTCCAACCCCGTGGTGGTGAACGGCTTCAAAGTGGGACAGGTCTCGAACATCTCCTTCGCCGCGGACGGATCCGGCGCGCTCCACGTGTCCTTCATCCTAGATCAACCCAACCTTCGCCTCACCAAAGACACCAAGGCCAAAATCGTGTCCAACGACCTTTTCGGCACCAAGGCCATCGACTTGATAGCGGGCCGCAGCGTGGACCTCGCCCAACCCGGAGACACCCTGCCATCCGACATCGAGATGGGCATTGCGGAAGCCGTTCGGGAAGAGCTCAAGCCGCTGAGAAACCGCACCGACGAATTGATCGGTACCGTGGACGAAATCCTGAGCAACCTCCAAACGGTGTTCCAAGACAGCGCCACCCAAGGTCTGCCGAAGGCATTTGAAAGCATCCAGCGGACGATGGAGAACCTGGAGAGCACGTCCCAGACGCTGGACATGACTGTGGAAGAGAACCGATCGGCGCTGAAGGGCATCCTCGACAACATGGAGGAGTTGACTGGGTTCATCAACACCCAGCAAGGCGACCTCTCGAACGCCATCGGCAACTTCAGCCAGATCTCCGACTCGCTGGCCAACCTCGAGTTGGCCTCCACCCTCCAAAAGGCGGACGCCTCCATCACCGAGCTCAACCGGTTGCTTGAAGGGCTCAATGCCGGCGAGGGGTCGCTCGGTCAGCTCCTCAAGAGCGACAGCCTGTACGATGGATTGGTCGCCACCAACAAAGAGCTCCAGTACCTCTTGAACGACTTGTACCTCAATCCCCAGCGTTACGTGCGCGTTTCCGTGTTTGGCGGAAAGGAAAAGCGGAAATTGAGCGACAAAGAACTCGAACGCCTGCAGCGCCTGATCGACGCCGAGCTCGAAGAGCGGGCTGCAGGGAGAGAATGAACCCACATCCAGTCCATGGCCCACGTGATCGGACAAGTCGCCTTCGCCCTGCTCCTCGGCACCGCGTTGTACTTCTTTGCCCGGCGCATCCAGAAAGTCCGTCGCAACATTCAACTCGGTCGTGACATCGACCTTTCCGACCGGAAATCCGAGCGCTGGGCCATCATGGCACGCGTGGCCCTCGGCCAATCCAAGATGGTCGTCCGTCCGGTAGCCGGAGTGATGCACATCCTCATCTATGCCGGCTTCGTCCTGATCAATATCGAGGTCCTCGAAATCCTGATCGACGGCCTCTTCGGCACGCACCGCGTATTTGCCCCCTACCTCGGCGGCTTCTACAACTTCCTCATCGGCACCTTTGAATGGCTGGCCCTGGGCGTACTCGTGGCCTGTGTGGTGTTCCTCATCCGGCGGAATCTCCTTCCCATTGTCCGATTCCGCAGCCCGGAGATGAAGGGCTGGCCTAAGAACGATGCCAACATCATTCTCATCGTGGAAGTGGTGCTCATGTTCGCTTTCCTATCGATGAATGCGGCCGACGCCATAGCACAGTCCCGCATTGCCCTCAACATATGGGACAACACCCACCATTATATCGCCGCCGGCGCCTTCCCGGTCAGCCAATGGCTCGTGCCTCTCTACGCTGGGCTGTCCGATGCGGGCATTGTGGCGGTGGAGCGCGGCGCATGGTGGTTTCACATTGTGGGCATCCTGGCCTTCCTCGTTTACGTACCGTACTCCAAGCACTTCCACATTTTCCTCGCCTTCCCCAACACCTGGTACAGCAACCTCGATCCTGCCGGCCGCCTCGACAACATGGCCGCCGTCAAGAAAGAGGTGGATCTCATGATGAGCGGGGACCCGTTCGCAGCGCCAGTTGAACCGGCAGGAGACGCCCCCGCAGAGCCTGCCCGCTTCGGAGCGAAGGACGTTCAGGACCTGACGTGGAAGCAACTGATGGAGGCTTACAGCTGCACCGAATGCGGCCGTTGCACATCCGTCTGTCCAGCCAACACCACAGGCAAGCTCCTGAGCCCGCGGAAAATCATGATGGACACGCGCGACCGGGTGGAAGAAGTGGGGCGCGCCATCGATGCCGCCGGCGGAACTTGGGACAAAGATGATGGCAAAGCCCTGCTCGGGAACTACATCAGCGAGGAGGAATTGTGGGCGTGCACCAGTTGCCAAGCCTGCGTCGACGCTTGTCCGATCAACATCAGCCCCATGGGCATCATCCTCGACATGCGCCGCAGCCTCATCATGGAGGACAGCAAGGCCCCCGAAGCCATCACCTCCATGTTCAACAACGTTGAGAACAACGGTGCCCCATGGGCCTTCCCTGCTGCAGACCGCGGAAAGTGGACCGATGAGCTCGCTGCAGAATCCTGAAACGACATGGTATTGACCGTCCCCACACTCGCCGAAATGAACGCCCGCGGAGAGACCCCGGAGGTCCTCTTCTGGGTTGGCTGTGCCGGCAGCTTCGATGACAGGGCCAAGCGCATCACCAAAGCCATTGCCCGCATCCTGCAAGCAGCCGAAGTGCCTTTCGCCGTGCTCGGCAGCGAGGAAAGCTGCACCGGAGATCCGGCCAAGCGCGCTGGCAACGAATTCCTGTTTCAGATGCAAGCCGCTCAGAACATCATGGTCCTCAACGGCTATGAGGTGAAGCGCATTGTGACGGGCTGCCCGCATTGCTTCAACACCCTCAAAAATGAATACCCCGAGCTCGGAGGCCATTACGAGGTGATGCACCACACCCAATTCATCCAGGAGCTAATCGCGGACGGACGCTTGACCATTGAAGACGGCAACCCCTTCAAAGGTCGCCGCATCACCTTCCACGACCCCTGCTACCTGGGCCGGGGCAATGGTGAATTCGCCGCGCCCCGTGCGGCCCTGCAAGCCTTGGATGCCGATCTGGTGGAAATGCGCCGATGCAAGAAAAAAGGCCTCTGCTGCGGTGCCGGTGGTGCACAGATGTTCAAGGACGCCGAGAAAGGCGACCGGGAAGTCAACCATGAACGGACCGACGACGTGCTCGAAACCGGAGCCAAAGTGGTCGCCACCGGCTGTCCCTTCTGCAACACCATGATGACCGATGGCGTCAAAAACGCCGAAAAGGACGGCGACATCGACGTCAAAGACATCGCTGAACTCATTGCCGAAGCGGCCGACTTGCTCTGACCCCGCTTCACCCCATTCACCTCGGCTATCTTGCCGCCCCAAATCTGAGACCATGGCCCTCCTCGAAGGAAAAATTGCCCTCATCACCGGCGCCTCCCGCGGCATCGGCAAATCCATCGCCCAGCGCTTCGTCCAAGAAGGCGCCACCGTGGCGTTCACCTACCGCTCCAGCGACGAGAAGGCCCGCGCCCTCGAAGAAGAGCTCACCGCCTCCGGCGGCACGGCCCGAGGCTTCAAATCGGACGCCGGCAGCCTCGAGCAAAGCGAGGAACTCGTCAAGGAGGTCGTGGAGGCCTTCGGCACCGTGGACATCCTGATCAACAACGCCGGGATCACCCGCGATACCCTGCTCATGCGCATGTCCGAGGAGCAGTGGGACGACATCATGCAGGTCAATCTCAAGAGCTGCTTTAACCTGACCAAGGCCGTGCTCCGCACGATGCTCAAGGCCCGCGCCGGTAGCATCATCAACATGTCCAGTGTGGTCGGCATTCAAGGCAACGCCGGTCAGGCCAACTACGCCGCCTCCAAAGCCGGCATCCTCGGCTTCACCAAGAGCGTGGCCCTCGAACTCGGCAGCCGCAACATCCGCTGCAACGCGATCGCCCCGGGCTTCATCGAGAC
>NYTZ01000125.1 GCA_002683735.1 Flavobacteriales bacterium | reverse complement strand
GATGGCCTTTTCAGTGGCTGTGGTGCAGCTCTGTGGGTCTGAGATATCAATCGACGGCGTGCACGAGGAGGAGACGGTGGGCGCATTGCTTGACCGGGTTGTAGATGCGGACCGTATTGATCCCGGTGACCCCAGCCTGCATCTGGAACTGCGGGAAATGAATGCCAGGCTCGAAATCGAGGAATTGCCGCGCAAGGTGATGGACACCCGCTTGCCAAGGTTGCCAGAGGTGGTGTGTCAGAAAGCTCACCAGCATGGCGCGCATGCGGAAGTTCAAGTAGCCTGTTTCGGTCACGCTCCGCATGCAGGCGTCTACCAAAGGAAAGCCGGTTCGACCCGCTGCCCAAGCAGCCACCTTCTCCGCATCGACGGGCTTGTTGAGCAAGTCGTGGCCGCGGTTCACATTGTCGAACTCCATCCGGTCCTCCATCTCAAACTTCTGGATGAAATGGCAATGCCAGCGCAAGCGGCTGTCAAACGCGGAAAAGTTCCGGCGCTGTCCGGGGGGGCCGTCTCCCCCTTTCCGCCGGGCCAACTCCTGTCGTTGGTNGACTTGCCGGATGCTCAGGTTTCCCCAGGCGAGGTAGGGGCTCAGCCGGCTNCACCCCTCNCGGCTGCCCTCCGGTTTGGAAATGGTGCGGGCGTANCGCCGGATGCGGTCGGTCACAAACGTCTCAAGATAGGCGTGCGCTTTGCGCTCGCCACCCGGCTGGAAGCGTGTGCGGTCCTCATCGGGGACCGGCAATGCCCGCCACGATTCAGGCCACCCGAATGCCCCGGTAGGCAGGGGCTCGAACCGCGCCCAATCCGGGTGGTCTTGCGGCGCAGACATGTGCCGAAACCAATCCTCGCGCCATCCAGTGCGGTCGCGTTTGGCGCGGTGCACCCCATCCCGTTGATGCTCGTGCCAGGGAATGCCCTTCGCCGCAAACCAATCTTGGAGGGCCAAGTCACGGTCATACGTGTGGCGCAGGCCGGACTCCCGGTAGCTGTGCANGCCCGCGATGTCAAACCGACCCGACAAGTGCCGGAACACCTCCGTTGCTTCCGCATGCAAAGGAACCGTGGCCACCCCATGCGGGATGGCGCCNTCCCGGCCCCAAGCTTGGAGCTGAACGTCCATGTCCGCCAGACCCTGCTGGACAAAAGCGACATGGCGGCCGGATGTGGTCGGATGGGCCAAATCGGTCGGCTCGAAACAGTACAACAACACGTGGGGCCCCTCCATTTGCAAGGCCTCGGCCAAAGGTGCGTGGTCGCGCACCCGCAAGTCGCGCTTCAACCAAATGACCCGGATGGAGGGACGGCCCGACATCGATGGTGGGTCAATCCCATCCCTGGCCGAAGTCGCTTCGGACCTCGAGCGGGCGATCAGGCTTGGCGTAACTCAGGCGCGCCACACGGTGCGCGGTGTGGTAGGCGTCCAGTCCGCCGATGGCGACAGTTCCGGCTTCGGCCAAATCGAGGAATCCGTCCTCCACTTGGATTCGAGGGTCCACATCCACCCATTGGATGGCCCCCATCACAAAACGACAACGGTTTGGAAGGGCCACATCATCTGCCACGGTCAAGCCGATTCGGACCGGGGATTCGGCCACGGCCGGGGCAAGGAATCGNCCTCCGCCCGCTTCGTACCAATGCGGCGTCAGGCCGACCGCCTCGAATTCAGACACGCCCTTGGGATAACGAGCGCTTGTCTGGTGGGCCGCTTGGTGGATCTCCGCCGTCACATGGCTCAGCGTGAANTGTCCAGTCTCAGCGAGGTTGTGGTAATTGTGTGAATCGTCCCCCGGCGGGCGGAAAACCACGCCCAACAGGGCCGGATTCGACCCGAGGTGAACCACGCTCGATACAATGCAACAGGATGGCTCCCCATGGGCGTCCGCAGTGCCCACCAAGTTGGCGGATTTGAAGCCGCTCAACGAATTGACCAGCCTCGCCCGGAACCGTTGGGGCAGGCCAACCAAAGCATCGCGGTCCAGGACGGTGCGGCCGCTCATCGCACGGCGCTCATGCCGTTGTCGACCTGGATGACCTGACCCGTAATGGCGGCAGCATCGGACGACAGCAAGAAGGCCGCCATGGCCGCCACATCGTCCGCAGTGGACACCCGCTTCAGGGGATGGCGCTCCGCACTGGCCTCCCGCTTGGCATCCGAAGACAGCAACGAAGCCGCCAATGGCGTATCAGTCAAAGAAGGCGCAATGGCATTGGCCCGGATATCCGGGGCAAACTCACAGGCCATGGTCCGAACCAAGCCTTCCAGCGCACCTTTGGCCATCGCAATCGACGCATGGAACCCCAAGCCTGTCTGCACGGCCACGGTGCTGAACCCAACGATGGACGGTTGTCCGCCAACGGGTGCCTTGGCAGCCGCCTTGAGCAACTTCAAATTGGCCTGAACCGTCTGCAACAGGCCCATCGCATTGACCTTAAAATCCTCCATGACCAGCTCGGGCTTCACCCCGCGAACCGGCTTGAGTTGAATGGTCCCCGGGCAATAGACCAAGCCGTCCAAGCGGTCGGTGAACGAGGACAAGTCACACGGGTGCGCCACGGCGTCAAAGACCAGCCCCGTGTAGTTCCCGTCAGCTTGGGCGCCGGTGCGGGAGACCCCGATGACCTTGTCGCCTCGCTGGAGCAGGCGTTGGCGCAAGGCCATCCCAATGCCCTTGCTGTCTCCGATGATGGCGACGGTCCTCATGCTTTTCCGTCTTGCAGGGCCAACAACTTCGCCTCCACCTCAGCCGCTTTCGCGGTCATCTCATCGCTGCGGGCGCGGTCCACCGTGCTGAGGCGGTGGGCTTCGGACAACAGCCGAGCGTGCTCCTTGCGGAGCTTCTCGGCAGGGTCCTTCTTAAACATTCCGAACATGTGCGAACAACACCCCGCCCCCACTCGAAGTTCGCCGCAACCTCCGCCAAAAAAGAAAGCCGCCCCGGAGTCCGGAGCGGCTTCCCATGACGCGGAGCGCCTCAGAATTACTGCTTGTTGGTCGGGCCGGCAGCGTTCTTGACCGGCGCACCCACCGTCTGAGCAACCGCTTCAATCTTGCCCTTGATGCGAATCACCTTCGTCGGCTCGTTGGAGGCGTTAGAGGTGATGGTCACGCTCTTGTTGATCGGGCCGACGCGCTTGGTGTCATACTTCACCTTGATCTCGCTCGTGGCACCCGGCATGATGGGATCCTTGTCACACTGGGGAACCGTGCAGCCGCAGGAACCCTTGCAACGGGAAATGATAAGCGGCTCGGAGCCGTCGTTGGTCACGGTGAAGACACAATTGCCGTCGCCGTTCTGCTGCATCGTGCCATAGTCGTGCACCTCCTTGTCGAGGGTAATGACCGGGCCGTTGACCACTTCCTGCGCGGAAGCGATGGCAAATCCGCCGAAGATCACGGCGAGGGTAAGGAGGACCTTTTTCATGGTGGAAAGGAATGAATGTTTTCTAACCCTGAAGATAAGAGGGGCGTTTCGCAAGGCAGAAAGGGGTTAACGCGATTTTAACAGGCTAAATTTGGCGCCGCATCCGTTCCCTTTGCCTCCGCTCGCCATGGCCCAAGAGATTCCCTCCCATTACGATCCCACCACCGTAGAAGACCGGTGGACCCAAACCTGGGAAACCGCCAAGGCGTTCCGCAGCGTGCCTGACGAGCGCGAGCCCTATACGGTGGTCATTCCCCCGCCCAATGTGACCGGGGTGCTTCACATGGGGCACATGCTCAACAACACCATCCAAGATGTACTCGTCCGCCGGGCGCGGATGCAAGGCAAGAACGCCTGCTGGGTGCCGGGGACCGACCACGCATCCATTGCGACGGAAGCCAAGGTGGTCCGCAAACTGCGCGATCAGGGCATCAAGAAATCCGACCTCAGCCGAGACGCGTTTCTCGAGCACGCTTGGGACTGGACCCGCGAACACGGCGGCATCATCCTGAAGCAACTCCGCAAACTCGGCGCCAGCTGCGACTGGGAACGCACCAACTTCACCCTCGACACGCATTACTCGCGCAGCGTCATCGACACCTTCCTCGACCTGCACGCCAAGGGCCACATCTACCGCGGCTTGCGCATGGTCAACTGGGACCCCCAGGCCCTTACCGCCGTTTCCGACGAGGAGGTCCTCCACACCGAGGAGCAGTCTAAGCTTCACCACGTGCGTTACCAGGTGGAAGGCACGAAAAACTGGCTCACCATCGCCACGACCCGTCCCGAGACCATCCTTGCCGACACTGCCATTTGCATTCACCCGGAAGACGAGCGGTACACCCACCTGCACGGCAAGCGGGCCATCGTCCCCGTTACCGGCCGCAGCATCCCAATCATCCTCGACGAGTACGTCGACCGCGAGTTCGGAACTGGTTGCCTCAAGGTCACCCCCGCCCACGACCCCAACGATCACGAGCTGGGCCAAAAGCACGGCCTCGAAGTCATCGACATGCTCAACCCCGACGGCACGGTCAACGCGGTTGGCGGAAAATTCGAGGGACAGGACCGGTTCGAAGCCCGAAAGACCTTCACGGCAGCGTTGGACGCCGCAGGCCACCTCGTCAAGGTGGAAGACCACCCCAACAAGGTGGGCCGGTCCGAGCGCACCGGCGCCATCATCGAGCCGCGCCTCTCCATGCAGTGGTTCGTCGCCATGGAAAAGCTGGCCAAGCCTGCCCTCGACCACGTGATGGACGATACCATCCAGTTCCACCCGGCCAAATTCAAGAACAGCTACCGGAACTGGATGGAGAATGTCAAGGACTGGTGCATCTCCCGCCAGCTCTGGTGGGGGCACCGGATTCCTGCCTGGTACGACGCTGAAGGCAATATCTATGTGGGCCGGAGCGAGGCTGAGGTTCGCAGCAAACATCAGCTCCCGGACACACTGGAACTCAAGCAGGACGACGATGTACTGGACACCTGGTTCAGCTCCGCCCTGTGGACCTTTGGCACCCTCGGCTGGCCGGAAATCACCGAGCGCCTGAAAACCTTCCATCCCACCGACGTGCTGGTGACCGGTTTCGACATCATCTTCTTCTGGGTTGCCCGGATGATCATGATGACCATGCACTTCATGAAAGATGAAGACGGTACCCCGCAGGTGCCGTTCAAGACCGTTTACGTGACCGGCCTGATCCGGGACGAGCACGGCGACAAGATGTCCAAGTCCAAGGGTAACGTGATCGACCCGCTGGATATGATCGACGGCATCAGCCTGCCGGACCTGCTGGAAAAACGCACCGGCAACCTGATGCAGCCCAAGCTGGCCGAGAAAATCGGCAAGCGCACCGAGAAGGAATTTCCGGAAGGCATCGCCGCCCATGGTACTGACGCCCTGCGTTTCACCCTCGCCGCCATGGCGACCACCGGCCGTGACATCAACTGGGATATGAAGCGCCTGGAAGGCTACCGTAACTTTTGCAACAAGCTGTGGAATGCCGCCCGCTATGTGCTGATGAACACGGAAGGCGAAGACTGCGGCGTGAACAATGAGCCGGTGGAACTGTCACTGGCAGACCGCTGGATCATCAGCGAACTGCAGCACTGCGAGCAGGAGGTGATCCGTCACCTGGACCAGTACCGCTTTGACCTGGCCGCCTACGCCCTGTACGAGTTCATCTGGAACGAATACTGCGACTGGTACCTGGAACTGTCCAA
>NYTZ01000124.1 GCA_002683735.1 Flavobacteriales bacterium | reverse complement strand
ATGCCGTCATCCGGGTCACGGCCCTGAAGGTGGAGCTTCAGGTGGGTGTCGTCCGGGTTGATGTCGCTGATGGCATCCACCTCGTCGACGAGTCCCTGGTAGCTGAGGGTGGCGAGCATTTCGCTGACATCCCGTCCGTAGACGGCTTCCATGATGCGCTGCTCGAAATAGACGGTGAAGCCTTCATTGAGCCAGAAGTCATCCCAGGTAGCGTTGGTCACGAGGTTGCCGCTCCAGGAATGAGCCAGCTCGTGGGCAACCAGCGAAACCAAAGACCGGTCCCCGGCAATGATGGTCGGTGTGGCAAACGTCAGACGCGGGTTTTCCATACCGCCGAACGGGAAGGCTGCGGGCAGGATGAGCAAATCATAACGCTCCCAGGCATACGGGCCATAGAGGTCCTCTGCCGCCAGCAGCAGTTGTTCCATTTCGGCGAATTCGTAGGCTGCCTTGTCGATCAGATCGGGGGTGGCGTAGACGGCGCACCGATTTCCGACCGACCGGTATTCGACCTGTCCAACGGCGAGGGCAAGCAGGTAGGCGGGAATGGGTTGGCTCATCCGGAAGGTGTACCGCCCGTCGGCGGACATCTCGGTTGGGTTTTCCGCGCTCATCATGGCCATCAGGCCCTGCGGAACCTGTACCGTGGCATCGTAGGAGAAGCGCACGCCGGGCGAATCCTGAACAGGCACCCACGTGCGGGCCAGGATGGCTTGGCTCTGAGTGAACAGGAAGGGCGCGCGGTCGCCTTGGGCTTCGACCCAGAGCAATGCGTTTGCACCGGGGCTGGAGGTGTAGGAAATCGCCACCTGCTTGGTGCCGGGGGTGACCGGGATGGTGAGTGCACTCCCCATGAAAGGCTGCGGCTCGCCCAAGGAGAAGGGGGCAGGCTCGCCATCGACACTGGCGCTGTGGATGGTCAATTCGTGCGTGTCAAAGACGATGCGCTCTGCATCCTCCGCCGTTTCGATGTTGAAGGTGGCCGTGCCGGTGATGGTGCGCGTTTCGAAATCAACGCTGGCATCCCAGTTGAGGTGGGTGATCCTCGCCTCTGCAGGACGGGAATAGCTGTGGTGGTCGGTGACTTGGTTCATGGCGAGAACGCGTTGGGCTTTGGCATTGGTTTGCGGGCTTTCCGGGGTGGACTCTCCGCCGCATGCGGCAAAGAGGGCGCACATGCCCAGAAGGCCAATCGGCCAGCGGCCGATGGCGAGGGTGGATTTCATGCGGGCAAATTACGCCCGGCCTTGCGCCCCTCGGAGGACCACCACCGAAAGGAGCAGCCCGATGGCCGACTTCAGGGCAACGGGCCGTGCGAGGCGCTCCAACAAGTTCATGGGGTCCAGATTGGGGTTGAACTGCATTTGCCAGGGGATGCCGAAGGCAAGGATCAGCATGTGCCCGACCAGCATTCCGCCCAAGGCGACTGCGTATTGGCTCCGCAATGGAAGGGCTTTGGCCATATCACCGGCATAGCCGAGCAAAAAGGCCACGATGGGAAAGCCCAGCAGGTATCCTCCGGTTGGTCCAGCCAGAACTTCCATGCCGTGTCGGCCATCGGCAAATAAGGGCAAACCAGCGACACCGCCCAGCAAGTAGAGCAGCACCGTGGTCAAGCCCGCGCGCCACCCGATCATGATCGGAATCCAGCAAACCATCAAGGATTGCAAGCTGAGGGGCAGGGTGCCCTCCATATCGATGACCACCGGACCGAGTCCACCAAGCAGAAGGGCGCCGAGCAGGGCTTGGATGGCCCAGTGGAGGCCCTTTTCCTGAAGGTGATTGGACAGCATCAGCGCTGGCCGCCTGCGCTGTGCCATTCCTGCAAGGTGCCGCTGGCGAGTTCCACCTTGTTGTTGGACCGGTCGGCATCGGCCGTCAGTTTGGCGGGGTCCACTTCTACGGTGCAGCCCGGGAAGGATTGGGGCAGCGAGAGGGTGTAGGTGGGGTGGGTCCATGGCCACGCTTCAAGGACTGCCTCGCCTTCGGCCAGTGGACGGTGTCCTTGGGTCACCACCTGGGGGATGTGATGATCCATGACCTGACCGTCGGCCCGAGTGATGCGCAGGTCCACCGGCAGAGGCAGTTTTCCAATGCGTTCCAGTGTGATGGTGGTGCTGTCTTTCGTCACGACCACATCCCGGATAGCGACATCGACATGGTGTGTGGAATGGAGCATGTATTGGAAATAAGTATCCAATTCGAGACCACTTTCACGCTCCATGACCCGTTTGAAGTCAGTGGGGCCGGGGTGTTTGAAGGACCACTCGTCGAAGTAGCGCAAAATGCCGGCATCCCGGGCCTCGCTGCCGATGACCGCGGCAAGCTGGTTCATCAGAACTTCGCCCTTGGAGTATGCGCCGGTTCCATAAGCACGGTTGGTGGTATAGTGGTCGGCATGGGTGGCCAAAGGCTCTTCGCCACCATCCCGGACAAGGTTGAGGTAGCCACCGTACGCCCAGTAATGCGGCTGGTCGCGGGACTCATTGAATTCTTCAGCGAGGAATTCGGATTCAATCCAGGATGTGAAGCCCTCGTCCATCCATTCGTGCAGGCTCTCGTTGGTGGCGAGCAACCCCTGGAACCAAGCGTGGGCCATTTCGTGGGCCGTCACGCCGACAAGGCTGCGCAGGTTGCGGTTGCCCCGCACAAGCGTGCACATGGGGTATTCCATGCCGCCGTCTCCGCCTTCGATCACCGTGTACTGCGGCCAGGGGTAGGTGCCCACGTGGTCCGAATAGAATTCCATGGCACGGGCCGCGATGGCTGGCAACTCCTCCCATGCGCCATAGCTCGTATCCGCTTGGTGGATGAAATGAAGCAGTGGACCGCCTTCCACTTGGTAAGTCTTGTGCACGAAGTCCGGGTCCGCAGCCCACGCAAAATCGATGACATCTTCGGCGACGAAGTGCCAGTGGATCATGCCTTCAGTGGGGGTGGGGCCATCGCTATACCCATGGCCGCATCTTTCCGGGTTCTGCAACACTCCGGTGCCGCCAATCATGTAAGCGGCTGGCATGTGGATGGTCACATCGTAGTCGCCCCAGACGCCGTGGAATTCGCGTCCGATGTAAGGGTTGGTGTGCCATCCGTGGTGGTCGTACTCGCACAGCCGCGGGTACCACTGGGTCATGCTGTATTCAACTCCCTGCTTGTTCATCCAGCCGGAGCGGCGGATTTGACGGGGCACNTGGGCGTCCCACTCGAGGTGTAGACGGACCTTCTTACCGGGGGCCAGCGCCTTGGGAAGGTCGAGCCATCCGATGGTGCCTTCAGTGTTGAACGCGGCNNGGTTTTTCCCCACGCGGGCTTCGGTGATCCGGATCCATCCCCATTCTTTTTCGGGCAGGTGCACGATGCGGTCGCCCACCCGCGGATCGGGGTCGGCAATATTGCGGCTCCGAACGTCCATCATGCTGCCCGGCTGGAAGGCATTGAAGAACAGGTGGAAGGGAATCCGATTGAGCACATCGGGACTGCGGTTGACGTAAGTGAGGTCCATCACGCCCGCATATTGGTGGACGTCGACATCCATGGTGATGTCCATGGTGCAGTCCATTTCTTGCTGCCAGCCGGGGTATTGAGCTTGTAAGGTCAATGCGGGAATCGCCAAAATTGCCGTGGCGAAGAGAGAGAATAGTCGGGGAGCGTTCATGCGTATCCAAAGGTAGCGATCAACCTGCCNGGAGGCCGGCTTTGAGGTATGCGCGAAGGGGAGCTGCGGCGTCGAAATGCGCCATGACTTCATCGATGAGCGCGTCGCTTAGGAGGAGCTGCGCGGGCAATTCCGCCATGAAGTAAAACTGCTTGTTGTAGAGATGAGGGCAAACGGTTGCAGCTTCCTGGAATTCCTTGGGCAAGCGGGCATTCCGCTCCCCGAGAACATGTCCATAGCGTTCGGAAAATGCGGTTTCTTGAATCAAGTCATTAAATNTCTGCGGATTGGATGCCATCCGTTCGCGCAACATGTAAAGGTCTTCCTTGTCGACCCAGTAAGCACCGCCTCCAATGCGCAAGGTGTGGGCATCTGCATGGACGTACAGGCCCGGGTCTCCGGATTTCTTGCCTCCCGGTGCAATGTTGGCTGAGGCGTGTGTTTTGTAGGGGGTCTTGTCCTTGGAAAACCGCGTGTCGCGATGAATCCGGAAGATGCACTGCTTCGCCTCCACTTCGGCGTATTCCGAATCGCGTTGCGAGCAAGCCTCGATCACGGCCGTGACAAACGCTTTGAAGGGGTCCCGCACATGCCGCTCGTAGTCCTTCTTGTGATCGGCATACCAGTCCCGGTCGTTGTGGGCTTCGAGACCGGCAAAGAAGGTGTGGAATTCTTGAGTGAAATGGGCCATGGTGCGTGCAGGAGATGGGGCGAATTCAAGGACAAGGCAGGGCGTCCTCCACAGCGTAGATCATGATCCTTTCGGAGGAGTTAATGGGGTTCAGACGTTCCAGCCAGCGGTCGATGCGGCTGGATTGTATGGTGGTGACATAGCGTATTCCCGGAAGGGAGGCCTTGTATTCTTGAACCGCTTCGGCGAGGTGTTCTCCACCTTGGAAGAGCAGGTATTCCGGGGGGTGGCTGCACCACCGGGCAGTAACTGAAGCCGGTGATTCTCCGCGACCACCCCTGCGGTCATCAATGTGGTAGACCTTCCATTTTCCCATGTAGAACCTTGGGGGCATGGCACCACTGTCGACCTGAATCATGCCGAAGTGCTCCGCGCCCGCCTCATGCAGGAAGGACATGGCCTGAACCCGAGCCCGTTTCGCTTCATACGTGACGGTGCCAGCGAGGATCAACAGGTTCAATGCCCAGAAGGCACCCCACAATGCTTTCTCTCCACGTCGATGACGCGACCACCACTGACTGCGCTGTCGCCAAAGGTCCCATCCCACCGCACCGAGGACGAGCAATGCTGGGACTGCAGGAAGGATGAAGCGCTCTTGCTTGTTGATAAAGGCGCTGTGGAAGACGAGAAAGACGACCACGGGAATGAGCACCCGCCACCAGGAGGGCTGCGCCAAGCGGCGGTGAAGGGCGCCCCATAGGATCATGAAGCTTCCGGGAGGGATGAGCAGTCCGAGCAACGTGAGGATGTACCGGTACCAGGGGCCGCTTGGGTAGTTTCCCCCGTTTTCTGCGTTGTAGTCGATGTAGGCGCGGAGTTGAACAAAGGGCTCTCCCCAAACGAAAAGATCGGGGGCCTGCATCACGACTAACGTGGTTAATGCGGTCAATCCGATGGAGATGAGCGCTCGCCATTGTCTTTGGAAAAGGAGCACTGGAACAAGTCCGATGCCGAACAGTCCGCATTGGTAGCGCAGTCCCGTGGCGATGCCGATGCCGATACCGGCGGTGAGGATGGCCTTCCACCCGAGGTGTTCTTCCCGACTCAAGGCCCAGAATGCCCAAAGGAGTGGAGGAATACAGACCATTTCGACCAATTGATGAACGGACAGAAGGGGCCAGAATCCGCCAGCAGCCATCCACCAGGCTGCTGTGACTGCGACGGAAGTTTGGTTCGGGGCAAGGTTTCGCGCCAGTCCGTATGCCAATGCGATCAGGAGGCAGGAGTATAGGCCGTGAAGGATGCGAATGACCCACATCTGCTGTTGGGGGTCGGAAAGGCCAAGACCTGGCAGCAAGTTGAAAAGGAGAAATT